>JBKHWY010000323.1:0-5625 GCA_046566285.1 Gammaproteobacteria bacterium
GCGCGTGATCGAAGCGACCTGCGAACCGGGCGGCATGATCGCGATTTTCGATTCGCCCGCGCTGCATGCGCGCGAAGCGCTGCTGCGCCAGCACTGCGAGATCGCCGGGGTGAATTTCTCCTCGCACTTCGTGGTGTCCGGGCCGCAGGCGCGCCTGGACATCGTGGAGACCTTCCTGCACGCCAGGGAAATCACCTTCCAGCGCCTGCCGGTGTCGTACGCCTTCCACTCGCAATGGATCGACCCGGCGGCGGCGCCGTATCTGGACTTTTTGCGCACCCTGCCGATGCGCGCGCCGGCCATTCCCATCGCCTGCTGTGCCGAGGGGGCCTTGCTCAAGCGCCTGCCGCCGGATTACTTCTGGAGCGTGGCGCGCCGCCCCATCTGCTTCGAGCAAACCATCCACCGGCTCGATGCCGAGGGTCCGTTCGAGTATATCGACGTGGGCCCGTCCAGCAGCCTGGCCGCCTTCCTCAAGTATGTGCTGCCGTCGGAGTCGGCATCCAGCCGCCACGCCATCCTGAAGACGGTCGGGCGCGACCTCGACAACCTGGCCGCGCTGCTGCGCCGCTCGGCGCCGGCCCCCATGCCGGTCGAGGCGCCGGTGGCCTTGGACGTGCCCGCGTAGCGTTCTCGTCCTGCTGTTCAAGTTTCTGCCGCACGTGCCCGCGCAACGGGCACGTCGGTCCATCCCTTCAACCCTTCACTTCTCCGCAAACGCCCGTTCGATGACGTAATGCCCCGCGTGGCCGGTGGACGGCGACGCCACGAAGCCGCGGGCATCGAGCATGGCGCAGGTATCCTTGAGCATCTGCTGGCTGCCACACAGCATGACGCGGTCATGTTCGGGATCGAGCGGCGGCAGGCCGATGTCGTCGAACAGCTTGCCGCTTTCGATCAGGTCGGTGATGCGGCCCTGGTTGTGGAAGGGTTCGCGCGTGGCGGTGGGGTAGTAGATCAGTTGTTCGCGCACCGCATCGCCCAGGTATTCGTGCTCCAGCAGATCCTGGGTCAGGAATTCGCGGTACGCCAGTTCGCTGACCCGGCGCACCCCGTGCACCAGCACCACCTTCTCGAAGCGTTCGTAGACGTCCGGGTCCTTGATGATGCTGAGGAAAGGCGCCAGCCCCGTGCCGGTGCCCAGCAAATAGAGGCGCTTGCCCGGCAGCAGATCGTCCATCACCAGCGTCCCGACCGGCTTGCGGCTGACCAGCAGCGTATCGTCGGGCTTCAGGTGCTGCAGCCGCGAGGTCAAGGGCCCGTTGGGCACCTTGATGCTCAGGAACTCCAGGTGGTCCTCGTAGTTGGCGCTGGCGATGCTGTACGCACGCAGCAGAGGACGTCCCTCGACCTCGAGCCCGATCATGACGAAATGCCCGTTATGAAATCGGAGCGCGGGGTCGCGGGTCGTTTTGAAGCTAAATAAAGTGTCATCCCAGTGATGCACACTTAACACACGTTCTTGATTGAAGGCGCTCATATCAGCTGTGGTTGACCACGGTGAAGGTTGATTATTGGATTTCGGTGTAAGTGCGGTCCGCGAAAATGCCGAGTTCGACACGGCTGGACACACCCATCTTTCTCAAGAGACACGTTACATGATCGCGCACAGTAAACGGGCTGATGCCGAGTTCACGCGCAATAAATTTGTTGGGCTTGCCTCGAGCCAGGTACATGAGCACTTCTCTCTCGCGCTGCGTAATTGATTGTTTCGTCATGATAGTAAATCGTATCGGTATGTTTATTTGCGATCGGTCAGCCGTTGTGGCCATGGTGTGAGAATGAAAAAAGCAACAATACGTGTCCCCGCCGCTTCATTTCTCATGAAAACATCGGAATATTCCTAATGGTTTTGCTTCCAGGAACCCTGAATTGCTTGCACAACCCATCCTCTTTGCATCCGACGTAGATATTATAAAATTAAAACCAGTTTGATAATAGTAGCCATCGCATTAATCCTTTTTCGTGATTACAAGCGCTTACAAATCAAGGACATCTGTATGACATTTCAGCCCCTGGCATTTCCATCTTATCGCGCGTATGTAACCGCTTGATGAAATCGGTATCAATCCGATCTAATTTCCGGAACGGTAATTCAGGATATTCATCCCATGCGTCCCGGCCAGGCCGTCCTCAGGCGGGATGTCGTGCCGGGCTCATTATTTCTGCCTCCATAGAAACAGTAAATAGCGGGAACAATGTTGTCAGCAGTGCATTAAAAGATGCCGCACGCATCGTGCGCTTGCATTATCCCCGCCGCCTGGCTCACGTACTATCCGCGCCGCCTGATACGTTATATGATTCCACATTCCGAGGGCTGTAAATATTAATTTCTTCTTAAATCTGACAATGCAGGGGGTATTAAATGACTGGAATAGCGGCGTGGAGTGTGTTTGCCCTGGGGCTGGCCCATGTATTAACTGGACTGGTGCGCTACCGTCAGCCGTTCAAGGAAACGGTGTCGGAAGGTTTCGTCGGGAAGTTTCAAGGAATCGATACGCGCAGGGTGGCGTTCTGGTTCACGATTTTCGGCCTGCTGGTCATGCTCTCCGGACATATTGCAGTGCATGCCGTAGCCGATGCGAACATGGCATTGCTTCGCATTATCGGAATTTACATGCTGATCGTGTCGGTGCTGGGCCTGTGCGCGTTTCCCAAGTCCCCGTTCTGGGGCATCCTGGTGATTGCTCCGGTGCTGATCGCCGGCAGCTACGGCTATTTGAGCTGAGCGACAGCGGGAAAACCGAAGGTGCTGTCACCGTTAAGTGTGGTCCGCCTGCCGTTCCGGCAAGGCGGGCCACACTTAACGGTGACAGCGAAAAAACATATACCAACGAATCCAGCCCCGCGCCCTCTTGAGGCGCGGGGCTGAATGCCGCCGAGATCATGCCAGCCGGTTAGGCTGGCAGCTCGGCCAGATAAGCCCGCTTTTGGCGGCTCTGGCGGAACTGGCGCCGGCGCAGTGCGCCCGGCAGCGCAGCCCCTTCCCAGTCCGGTTCCTTACCCAGGCCCGGCGCCAACGCCAGGCCCTCCATACGGATGCACACCTTGCCGTGCGCATCGCAGATGTCAATGTCAATGTCGATGTCGATGTCGATGTCGATACTCGCTGTCTGCGTGGCCTTCCCCGCCCCGCTGCCGCCGGCGCGGCGCAGCACCGCCCACATGCGCGGCCCGCAGGCGCCCACCACCACCAGCTCCCGCAACGACATCGGCGCGAGCGCGCCCGGTTGCGGGGCGCCTTGCTCCGATCCTTCTCCCTCCCCTGCGCGTCCTTCCGCCTGGCGCTCGCAGAAGCGCCAGCCGGCCGAGGCCTGCAAGGCCGCTTGCAGCAGGGCCGGATGCAGCACGCATTGGCCCTGCAGGGAGTCCGCCGCCGTATCGATGGCCAGCTGGGCGACGATCGTCTGCACGCCCACATCGAGCTGCTCGATCTCCACCACCCCGGGCAGCGTTCCCAGCGCCGCGCGGCACGCGGCCGCCGTGGCCAGATGGCGGCCGCAGCCGGCCCGCAGCGCCGCCAGGTCGAGTGTGGGCAGCTCGATCGCGATGCCCATGGCAGCCACGCCATGGCTGTGGACCACGTGGCCCTCGGCCGTGTCGTCGGCATCGGTGTACAGCTGCCAGGCGATGTCGCCCATGCCTTGCGGATGCAGTCCGAGGTGCACGGTGGCCATGCCGCCCTGCAGGCGCACCGGCGCCGCCCATGCGATGCCCTCGATGCGCATCCCGACCGCCTGGCCGGCATTCCCGCCGCAGGCCAGGATGGCCGCCGCGTGCGCCATCTCCAGATGCGCGACCTGGAGCAGGCTGCGCGCCGCGTCGGCGCCACTACCCTCCGCATCGTCGAGCACCGGCTCGTGCCCGTGCAGGGTGGTGCTGAAGCGCGGGCCGAACAGGTCGGAGGTATTGCGCTGGACCAGCGGGTGCAGGGCCGGCGTGGCCGGCGCGCCGGCGGGCGCGTCGGGCGGCGCGATCCAGTGCACGGTCCTGGCGAACGGATAGGTCGGCAGGCTGGTACGGGCGGGCGCGGCGCCGCGGTAGCAGGCGCGCCAGTCGATCGCCAGGCCCCGGACCCACAGGCGCAGCAGCTTGCCGTACTCGCCGCTGGCGCAGGCCTGTTCCAGCACCGCCATGTGGGCAGCATCCATGGGCAGCAGCACCAGCTTCTCGCGCTCGCGCTCGACCTGCCCCTGCACCACATCCGGGCTGCTGGCCCCGTCCAGCCAGGCCGCGAGGCTTTGCTCCAGCGCGGCCACCGAATCGGCCACCAGGCCCAAGCGGCAGGCCAGCGCTTCGCGCCCGACCTGCAGGGTGTAGGCCATCGGCGCCAGCACGGCCGCGTCGTCGGCGCTCGTCGCTGTCACCGATTGCACGCGCAGGTAGTCGAGCAGCCGCTCGGCCTGTTCGCGCAAGCGCTCCTGGCTTTTCGCCGACAGCAGGATCACGTTCGACGGCCCGATGGAGGCAGGCACGGGAGCCCGGGTCGGGGTCCATTGTTCCAGCACCACGTGCGCATTCACGCCGCCGAAGCCGAAGGAGCTGACCCCGGCGCGGCGCGGCAGCGGGACGCCGGCGTCATCGTGCAGCACCGGCCAGGCGCCGGTCTCGCGTACGATATGGAAAGGCGAGCCGTCCAGCTGGACCGCCGGATTGAGCTCCTCGAAATTGGCCAGGCCCGGCAGGCTCTCGTGCTTCATGCACAGCAGTACCTTGATCAGGCCGGCCAGGCCGGCCGCCCCTTCGGAGTGGCCGATATTCGATTTCAGGCTGCCGATTCCGCATGCGCCCTCCTTGAGCGCCACGCCATGCAGTCGCGACAGGCGCGCGAACGCGTGCTGCAAGCCCTCGATCTCGATGGCGTCGCCCTTGGGCGTGGCGGTGCCGTGCAGTTCGACGTAGCCGATGGTGTCCGGCGCAATGCCGGCCTGCAGGTGGGCGTCGGCGATGACCTGGGCCTGCCCCATGGGGTTCGGGTAGGTCAGGCCGCGCACCCGTCCGCCGTGGTTGACGCCCACGCCGCGAATCACGCCATACACCTGGTCGCCATCGGCGAGCGCCTGGGACAGGGGCTTCAACAGCACCATGCCCGCGCCCTCGCCGCGCACCAGGCCATTGGCCGCGCGATCGAAGGGCCGGCACTCGCCGGTGGGCGACAAGAGGCCCATCTTCGAATACGAGATGAAGTGCGTGGGCGTGCAGATCAGGCAGATGCCGCCCACCAGCGCGGCCGTGATGTCGCCGCGCTGCAGCGCATGCACGGCCTGGTGCAGCGCCACCAGCGAACTCGAACAGGCGGTGTTGAACTGGATGCTGGGCCCGTGCAGGTTGAAGAAGTGCGAGATCCGGTTGGGAATCAGCGACGCGTAGGTGCCGGTGGCGGTATGGCGCTTGACCGGCGTGCCGTTGGTGCCCATCAATTCGCCGTATTCGAAATTGCAGCCGCCGATATACACGCCGGTACGGCTGCCGTACAGGCTGTGCGGCGCGTGGCCGGCATCCTCCACGCAGCTCCAGGCCAGTTCCAGCATGATGCGCTGCTGCGGGTCCATCGACTGCGCCTCCTGGGCGGCGATGCCGAAGAAGGATGCATCGAACTGGTCGATGCCGTCGATGAAGCCGCCC
>JBKHWY010000324.1:0-5594 GCA_046566285.1 Gammaproteobacteria bacterium
GGCTCGTTTTTCGGTTTAGCCTAAATGAAAGCGAGCATGATAGCGACTACCGGATTGACTACCCCGGCCCGGCCAGCTTGCGCTGGCGTTCCTCGCGCGGGGTATTGCCGAACAGGGCGCCGAAGGCGGTGGAGAAATGCGAGCCGCTGGAAAAGCCGCACATCAGGCCCACCTGCACGATCGAATGATGGGTTTCCAGCAGCAATTGGCGGGCCCGGCGCAGGCGCAACTCCAGGTAGTAGCGCGATGGCAGGCTGCCCAGGTATTGCTTGAACAGGCGCTCGAGCTGGCGCCGCGAGATCCCCACCAGGTTGGCAATCTCGTCGGTCGAGAGCGGCTCCTCGATGTTCGCTTCCATCAGCGTCACCGCTTCCGTGAGCTTGGGTTGCAGGACGCCGAAACGGGCCTGCAGGGCCACGCGCTGGCGTTCCTCCGGTCCGCGCACGCGTTCGATGCACAGGCTCTCCTTGATCTGCGCCTGCACACCGGCCCCGAAAATCGCCTCCACCAGGGTCAAGGCGAAGTCGATGCTGGCCGCGCCGCCGCAGCAGGTGAGCCGGTGGCCGTCCACTTCGTACAGGTTGGGCGTGTAGTCGGCATGCTCGGCCGCGCTGTCGAGATCGGTGTACAGGGCCCACGGCAGGGCCGTGCGGGCGCCCGCCAGGACGCCCTGGTCGGCCAGCCAGCGCACGCCCGCGCCCACACCGCCCCAGTACGGCGCGGCGCGCAGCAGGTCGATGAGGGCGCGGCAATGGGCCGGCTTGAGGGCGGCTTGCGCTTCGTCGGCCACCAGCAGGGCCAGGTGCCAGTGGCGGGCGTTCTCGCCGACGAATTTGTCGCAGGTGCGCACATCCACATGCAGCTGCTGCGGGCCCAGCAGGCGGGCCGCCAGGCGCAGCGGTTGCACCAGGCCGGACCAGGTCAGGGTGTCCGGTTCGCCGGCGTCAACTAGCAGAATGCGCAGCGGCTTTTCCTGAGCCAGTTGGGCAAGCTGGGCGAGTGACATGAGGGCGGTCAAATGATGGTCGGTTGACTATCATACCGGAGATTAATGTTTAAACTAAGGAGCCCACCACGCGCCGGCAGGGCCGCCAGCGCCGCGTGCGCCAACGCACGCCGTTATAATGAAGACATGGGGGAACGATACTTAAAAAGCGTGCGCTTGCTGGCCGAATGCCTGCAGGGGTTCGAACGCGTTTCCGGCGAAGCCGTGCGCCAGTGCGGGCTCACCCATCCCCAGTTCGACATCATCGCCACGCTCGGCAATACGCCTGGCATGAGCTATAAGGAATTGGGCGAACGGACCCTGATCACCAAAGGCACGCTGACGGGCGTGATCGAGCGGCTCGAACAGAAAGGGCTGGTCGTGCGCACCCGCAGCGAGGACGACAAGCGTTCCTACTTCGTGCAGCTGACGCAGCAGGGCGAAGCCGTGTTCAACGAGGCGTTTCCGCGCGTCGTTGAACAGGGCAGGAAGCTGTTCGCGCCCTACACGGACGCCGATTTCGACGCCATGGATGCCACGCTGCGCAAGCTCAAGCAACTTGTCAACGATGCGCTCGCACCGTCCCCCTCCCCGACACCACACCACCACAAGGACAACAATTGAAGACTTCTCTGCTCGATGGCAAAAAGCCACCCAAATTCGACAAGCAAATCATCGGCAACCTGCTGCTCGACCAAGCCACGCCGGACGAGGTGCGCGCGGAAAAAATGCTGATCGGCGTGCGCAATGACGAAGGCGAAATCTATCGCCTGATCGGGGCCACCAAGATCAACAGCTTCATGAACGCAGTCGAGGAACTCGACGACCTGGGCCTGGTCAACGAGCTGCAGGACACCGAAGGCCGACAGGAAGGCTGCGACGCGATCTTCAGCGAACCGTAAAAAGTTGTCGCGCGGGTCCCGCTTTGTTCATAAATATATTGCTCTCAAGCACATTTTGCGACAAGCTATGCAAAACTTCGGGAGTATAATTTTTCCATGGACAGACTCGACGCATTCAAGAGCATCGCAGCGCAAGCGGGACGCGGCGACCTCACCTTCCCGACCAATGTCGACGCAACGCTGAAACTGCAGCATGCGCTGAACGATCCGGACTGCCACGCCGACGCGGCGGCTCGCCTGGTGCAGGCCGAGCCGCTGCCGGCGGCGCGCACGGTGGCGATCGCCAACTCGGTCGCCTACAACCGTTCGGGCCACGAGATCACCAATGTGCGCAACGCCGTGCAGCGCGTGGGCTTTCGCACCCTCAACGCATTGGCGGCCTCGGTGATCGTGCGCCAGCTCGACAGCAAGATCCGCCAGCCGGCCTTGCGCAAGATGGCCGAGCAGCTGTGGCAGCACTCGGCCCACGTGGCCGCGCTGTCGCAGGTGATCGCCAGGCGCGTGGCCCATGTGGATGCCGAGACGGCGCTGTTTGCCGGCATCGTGCATGAGGTGGGCGGCTTCTACCTGCTGTCGCGCGCGGAAGAATTCCCGGGTTTGCTGGAAGGCGATCCGGAGGAATGGATCGAGCACGGCGAAGCGGAAATCGGACGCGGCGTGCTCAAGAAACTGAACGTGCCCGCGCCGGTGCTGGCCGCCATCGAAGCCACCTGGACCGGCATGCGCGCCCTGCCGCCGGAAACCCTGGGCGACACCCTGCTGCTGGCCAATGACCTGTGCCCGGTGCCTTCCCCGCTGCACTCCCGCCCCGGCGCCACCACCCTCTCGGCCGCCTCCACCATCGACTTCGTCATCGGCGAAGGCACGCTGGCTTCCATCATGGCCGAGTCGGCCGAGGAAGTGAAAAGCCTGACGTCGGCGCTGCTGTAATCGTTGGCGTTACCGCTGTTGTCATCGCTGCGGTAAAAAAAATGCCCGCTCCAGGGAGCGGGCAAAGTCCAAAACTAGGGATGTCCTGAAAGAGACGAGTCCATCTTAGTTTTCCGCGCGAAACCCTTCTGTGCGCGAACACACACAAGAATAAAATTCATCGGATTTCCCTAGGGACATTTGATCCGCCTCATGGCAGAATCAAGGGTCTTGTCAATATCGCACCTACCATGAGCAAACCGGTTACCAGCAAGAGCCGCGCGAGCGGTCGCACCACCCTGGCCGCGGTTGCCGCGCATGCAGGCGTGTCGACGATGACCGCGTCGCGGGCGCTGAACCAGCCCGACCTGGTCTCGGACGCCGTGCGCCAGCGCGTTGAACTGGCCGTCAATACCCTGGGCTACGTGCCCAACCGCGCGGCCCGCGCGCTGGCCTCGCGCCAGTCCAACGTCATCGTCGTGCTGGTGCCGTCGCTGTCGAACGTGGTATTCAACGCCGTGCTGGACGGCATCCAGGACGTGGTCGACGCCGCCAACTACCAGCTCCTGATCGGCAATACGCGCTACTCCGACGCGGAAGAAGAAAAGCTGCTGGGCATCTACCTGCAATCGAACCCGGACGGCATCCTGCTCTCGGGCCTGACCCACAGCCCGCGCGTGAACCAGTTGCTGGCCACCTCGGGCGTGCCGGTGGTGTCGATGATGGACCTGGGCTCGGACCCCAGCCAGCTGTCGGTGGGCTTCTCGCAGACCGAGGCCGGCCACACCATGACGCGCTACCTGCTCGACAAGGGCCACAAGCGCATCGGCTTCATCGGCGCCCAGCTGGACGAGCGCACGCTGGCGCGCTTTGCCGGCTACCGCAAGGCCATGACGGATGCCGGCCTGGCCGACGAGCAGCTGGAACTGATGGTGCCGGACGCCTCCAGCATTGCCCTGGGCGCCGAGCTCCTGGGCCGCATGCTGGCCAAGGCGCCCGACTGCGACGCCATCTTCTGCTGTAACGACGACCTGGCCCATGGCGCCATCTACCAGTGCCAGCGGCGCGGCATCGCGGTGCCGGAGCAATTGGCCATCTGCGGCTTCAACGACCTGCCGGCGTCGGCCTGGATGAAGCCCTCGGTGACCACCATCGGCACGCCGCGCTACCGCATCGGCTATGAAGCGGCGACCTTGCTGCGCAACGTGATCGCGGGACGTACGCCGGCCGTCACGCGTATCGACCTGGGCTTCACGCTGATGCCGCGCGAGAGCGCCTGAGGGTCCGGCCGCACGTTCGACCACCCGGGTCAGCGTTTTCCCAGCACCAGATCGAGGAACTGCTCGTGGGTGGGCAGCGATCCCACCAGCTGGGCCAGCAATTGCTCGCGTGCGCGCTCCGCATCGATGTAACGGCTGGAAAACACATGCCCATACCCGGTGCGCTTACGCAGCGGAATGCGCCACGACCCGCCGGCTTCCAGGGCGGTGGAGCGGGTGTAGGGCGTCAACGGAGCGTCGCTGCGCTCGGCCGGGCAGGCCCAGGCCCGGTCCACCGGCAGCCAGTGGCTGAAGTCGACAAAAGGCTCGCCCAGCGTCTGCCCCAGCAGGAGTGACGCAAAGCCGGAGCAGTCGATGAACAGGTCGCCCGCCACCTCGCGGCCGTCCGCCAGGCGCAGGCTGGCCACGCCGCCGTCCTCGCCGCCCCCGCAGTGTCGCCGAAGTTGCCGAACGTGTGGAAGTAATGGCTGCCGGGTGCGAGCCAGTCGCAGAATTGCGCGCCAGCTTGTAGGTGCCCCGTTGGTGGCGCGCAGGAACTCGGCCTCGTTGACGCCGACGATGTCGTGGAACGCGCGGATCGAGGGAAAGGTCGCTTCGCCGACACCCACGATGGGAAGGTCTTCCGACTCCACCACCGTCACGCTCGATCCCGGCAATCCGGTGGCCAGCGCCAGCGCCGCCATCCACCCGCTCGTGCCGCCGCCCAGCACCACAATGCGGCAGTCGTTCACATGCATCCCGTCCCCTTCGCTGCCTTGTTGCACACCGGTCGAACGATGTACAGACGGATATTTACCCGGCATAGGAAATCGGTTTCGGTGTGGCAATTCGGCCACCCATGAAAAAACGCCGCCCGGGCGTGAAGCCGGGGCGGCGTTGAGAGAACAGCGTTGAGATGAAGACGTCGCTTAGAACTTGTAGCTGGCGCCCAGCATGATGGTGCGGCCGTACTCGCCGAAGTTACCCTGGCGGCTGCGCACCACGTTGTAGCTCTCGTAGCGTTCATTGGACAGGTTGTTCACCTGCAGCGTCACGCCCACACCCTTCAGTGCACCTTGCGTGAAGTTGTAGCCCAGCTGGGCGTCGTACACGGTTTCGCCCACGATGTAGCGCAGGATGCGCTCGGCGCCGAAGCTGGCGATCTCACCCACGAAGTCGGAACGATGACGGCCGCTGATGCGCGCCTCGAAGCCGGACTTCTCGTAATAGGCCGTCACGTTCGAAGTGAACTTCGACATGCCTGGCAGCGGGATGGCCTTGCCGATTTCGCTGGCCGGGTCCTCGATGGTGATGTTGCTCTTGTTGTAGTTGCCGCCGACGATGATGCCGAAGCCGTCCAGCAGCGGCGAAACCATGTTCAGAGGCAGCGAACCGGACAGCTCGACACCGCGCATGCTGCCGCCGTTGCCGTTGTACGGAGCCGAGTACTGGCCGATGTTGGTGCGTGCCGTGGTGCCGGCCGTGAAGGCTGAGAAATCGCGGTCCAGGCTCTGGGTGTAGATGTAGGTGTCGAGCTTC
>JBKHWY010000325.1:0-5592 GCA_046566285.1 Gammaproteobacteria bacterium
GCCGCGCCCCTCCATGCGCGGGCCGCGTTCTCCCAGCCAGCGCAGGAACACCAGGTAGCGCTTGCCGTCCGGCGCCGTCAGCATGCGCACCACGTGGTGGCGCGCGCTGTCGGCCAGCAGGGCGGCGGCCTGGGCGCGCAGTTCCGGCGTCACGCGCCGGCCCAGCATCTCCACGCCGCTGTCGTCGTCGATGACGTAGAGGCTGTAGCGGGTGCTCTCGGCCACCAGTTCGCGCAGCGCCGCCTGGCCGCCGTGGCGCAGCGTGGCGGCGGCCGAATCGATCAGGAATTCGGCCGTGCGGCTGGTGTCGATGGCCGGGGTGGCGGCCTCGCGCGCCATGCTTTGCATGCGGCTTTGGTCGCGCAGCCAGAACACGGTGCCCACCCCGATGGTGGCGGCCAGTTGCGCCAGCAGGATGGAGATGAAGAACTTCCAGAACAGGCGACCCATGTCAGTCGCGGATCAGCTGGTAGCCCAGGCGGTACACCGTCTGCAGGCAGGAGCGCCCGTCGGCCAGGTGGCCCAGCTTGTGGCGCAGGCTGGACAGGTGCACGTCGATATTGCGGTCGAAGCGCGCCATCGGCCGGCCCAGCGCCTGCTCGGACAGTTCGTTCTTGCCGACCGGCTTGCCGGCGTTCCGGGCCAGCACTTCCAGCAGGTTGAATTCGGTGCTGGTCAGTTCCAGCGGCTTGCCGTCCCAGCTCGCGCGGCGCTGCTCGGGCAGCATGGTGAGCTTGCCCACCGTGAGCGTGACGCCCCCATCGTCGCGCGGGGCGGCGTGGGTGCGGCGCAGGATGGCGCGGATGCGGGCGGTCAGCTCGCGCGGGGTGCAGGGCTTGGTGACGTAGTCGTCGGCGCCCAGTTCCAGGCCGAGGATGCGGTCGGTATCGTCGCCGCGTCCGGTCAGCATCAGCACCGGCATCGGGCTTTTGGCGCGGATGCGGCGCAGGGTTTCGAGGCCGTTCATGTGCGGCATCATCACATCGAGGATGGCGATGGCGTGCTGGCCGGTGAGGGCTTCGCGCGCGCCGGTGGCGCCGTCGTGGGCGCAGGTGACGCGAAAGCCTTCCTGTTCCAGGTACTCCTGGAACATGCCGACCAGCTCGACATCGTCATCGATAAGCAGGACTGTGTTCATGCTCCGATCATAGCAAACAGCCCTTGCCGGGGCCGTCCCGGCGGGGTGGTCTTTACGTGTTTTTACACGGGACTAACATCGCTTTACATGGCCCCACAACACAATGGCGTCTTCGATCACCACGAGAGCGACCATGACACCGATTACCCGAACCTGCATCCAACTCATGCTGGCCAGTTGCGCACTGGGCGCGGGCCTGGCCTATGGCGGCGAGGGCCTGGAGCGGCCTGGCGAAGCGCACCGCTTCGAGGGCGGCCAACACGGCCGTCCGCACGGTGCACGGGACTTCCCCGGCCCTGAACTCAGCGAAGCCCAGCAGGACAAGCTGTTCGCCATTCACCACGCGATGGAGCCCCAGCTGCGCGAACAGGAGCGCGCGGCGCGCAAGGCCCATGACGCCCTGCGTGAACTGGCCGCGTCAGGCCAGTTCGACGAAGCCAAGGCCAGCGCCCTGGCCCAGGCCGAAGGCAAGGCCGTGGCCGCGATCGCGCTGCTGCGCGCCAAGGCAGACGCCCAGCGCGCGGCCGTGCTGACGCCTGAACAGCGCCAAGCGCTCAAGCACGACTTCCCAGGCCAGCCACCCCGTCCTTGATTCACCTGTTTAAAAAATGGAGACTAGCATGCACCAACACGACCACGGCCTGGCCCACGATATCGAGACCATGCTGAACATGACCGCCAGCCGGCGCCAGTCGCTGCGCTGGCTGTTCGCCACCGCCGCCTTGCCGCTGGCCGGCTGCGGCGGCAGCGACAGCGCTACGGCCGCCAGCATTGGGGCCACGAGCCCGACGACGAGCGGCGAGACCGTCACCGCCTCCAGCGGCGCCTGCGCCGTCATCCCCGAGGAAACCGCCGGCCCCTATCCGGGCGACGGCACCAACAACAGCGTCAATGGCGTGGCCAACGCCCTGATCCTGGCGGGGATCGTGCGCAGCGACATCCGCGCCAGCATCGCCGGGTCCACCGGCGTGGCGCAGGGCGTGCCGCTGACGATCCGCCTGCAACTGGTGAACGTCAAGTCCAGCTATGCCAACCTGGCCGGCGCCGCCGTCTACCTGTGGCACTGCGACCGGGAAGGGCGCTACTCGATGTATTCGAACGGCGTCACCGGCGAAAACTACCTGCGCGGGGTGCAGGAAGCCGATGCCGACGGTGCGGTCACCTTCCAGACCATCTTCCCGGGCTGCTACGACGGGCGCATGCCGCACGTGCACTTCGAGGTCTATCCCAGCCTGGCCAAGGCCACCAGCGCGTCCAACAAGATCAAGACCTCGCAGCTGGGCTTTCCCAGCGCGACCCTGACCGAGGCCTACGCCGCCAGCGGCTACGGCACCAGCGTGACCAATCTGGCCCGCATCAGCTACGCCACCGACATGGTGTTCGCCGACGGCACCACGCTGCAGATCGCCAGCGTGACCGGCACCGCGGCCCAGGGCTTCGTGGCCACGTTGAGCGTAGGGGTTTCCCTCTAAATCGGGGGCGCGGATTGCCCGTACAATCCGGGCATGAGCAAACCCATCATTCACTTTTCGCACGGGAACAGCTTCCCCGCCGGGACCTATCGCCAGTATCTCGACCTGCTGGGCGACGATTTCGACGTGCGCGCGGTGGACATGTATGGACACGACCCCGAGTTCCCCGTCACAGACGGCTGGACCACGCTGGCCGCCCAGCTGATCGCCCAGGTCGAGGGCTATGGCGCGCCCGCCATCCTGGTCGGCCACTCGCTGGGCGGGATCCTCTCGGTGATGGCGGCGCGCCACCGTCCCGAACTGGCGCGCTGCGTCGTCATGCTCGATTCGCCCGTGGTGGCGGGCTGGCGGGCCGCTTTCTGGCGCATGGTGAAGTGGCAGGGCTGGGCCTCGCGCATCTCGCCGGCGCGCCTGTCCCGGCGCCGCCGCACCACCTGGCCGGATCGCGCCGCCGCGTTTGCCCACTTCAGTTCCAAGCCGGTGTTCGCCGCCTTGGCTCCCGGGGTGCTGGACGACTACCTCGACTGCGGCCTGGAGCCCGCTCCCGACGGGGGCGTGCAGCTGCGCTTTTCGCGCGAGATCGAGTCCGAGATCTACAACGCGCTGCCCCATCACCTGGGCGACTACACGCAAGCGCGCTATCCGGTGCCGGTGGGATTCATCGCGGGGACCCGCTCGAACGAACTGCGCCAGGCCGGGCTGGGCGCCACCCGCAGGCTGGTGGGCGAGCGCCTGGTGGAGATCGAAGGCTCGCACCTGTTCCCGCTGGAGTCGCCCGCGCGCACGGCGCAGCTGACGCGCGCGATGATCGCGGACCTGCTGGAGCAGGGCCGCTGACCTGTTGGCGGCGGGCGCTTTCGCGTAAAATCGCGGGATTGCCATGCATGAGCGGATGGATCCGCGCATGGATGCGACACCCGATACCCACCGAAAGCACCGAGAGATGACAATCAAAAGCGACAAATGGATCCGCCGCATGGCCGCGGCAACGGGCATGATCGAGCCCTTCGAACCCGGCCAGGTGCGCGAGGTGGACGGCCGCAAGATCATCTCCTACGGCACCTCCTCGTATGGCTACGACATCCGCTGCGCCGACGAATTCAAGGTCTTCACCAACATTAACAGCACCATCGTCGATCCGAAGAACTTCGACTCGAATTCCTTCGTCGACGTGAAGAGCGATGTGTGCATCATCCCGCCCAATTCCTTCGCGCTGGCGCGCACCATCGAATACTTCCGCATCCCCCGCAACGTGCTCACCGTCTGCCTCGGCAAATCGACCTACGCGCGCTGCGGAATCATCGTCAACGTCACGCCCTTCGAACCCGAATGGGAAGGCTACGTGACGCTGGAGTTTTCCAACACCACCCCGCTGCCCGCGAAAATCTACGCGGGCGAAGGCTGCGCCCAGGTGCTGTTCTTCGAGAGCGACGAAGTGTGCGAGACCTCGTATAAGGACCGGGGCGGCAAGTACCAGGGCCAGCACGGCGTCACCTTGCCCAAAACCTGAGGCTTTTGCTGTCGGGGAATCTTACAGCTGGTTTGATCCAGATCAAGAAATTGTTGGTGAAATCGCAAAGTTGTTCTGTAAGCATTTGTAATTAAACGACATTATTGATCATTGTCTAACTCTGGCCTGGTTTTTGCTATGTCAACGGTGCAGTCAATACTGCACTTTTTTTGTCAACGCAAAAATCTAGTCACCTGAGGGAAACAATGAAAATCAAGAATATCGCCGCAGCGGCCGCATGCGCCCTGTCCATGCTGGGTTTTGCCTCCAGCGCGCACGCCATTCCCGTGGCCACCGAACTGGCCCTGCTGGTCGACGTGTCCGGCAGTGTGGACAGCAGCGAATACAGCCTGCAGAAGAACGGCTACATCAACGCCTTCCGCGACGCCGGCCTGCACAGCGCCATCGCTTCGCTGGCCGGTGGCATCGCCGTCACCTATATCGAATGGTCGGACTACAACGCCCAAGCCCCGCTGGTGGGCTGGTACCACATCACGGATGCGGCCAGTTCCAACGCGTTTGCTGACCTGATCCAGGGCACCAAGCGTGCCTTCAGCGGCGCGACCGCCGTGGGCAACGCCATCAAGTACGTCACCCCGCAGTTCGCCAGCAACGGCTTCGAAGGCGCGCGCAAGGTGATCGACGTGTCCGGCGACGGCGTCGACAACGACAGCTCGATCGACACCGCCACCGCGCGCGACCAGGCCCTGGCAGCCGGCATCGACGCCATCAACGGCCTGCCGATCCTGGCCGGCGGCGACTTTGGCCTCGAGACCTGGTACAAGGACAACGTGAAGGGCGGCCCCAAGGGCTTCATCCTGCCGGCCAACAGCTTTGCCGACTTCGACACCGTGGTGAAGAAGAAGATCGAAGTGGAAGTGACGACGGGCGACGTGCCTGAGCCGGCGTCGCTGGCACTGATGCTGGCCGGCGTGGCCGGCGTGGTCGCAGCGCGCCGTCGCCGTTCCTGATCGTTGAGGTAGCCGGCCGCGCACGCGGTCGGTAAGCCGATATAAAAAAAGCGAACACCTTCACGGTGTTCGCTTTTTTATTGCCCTGCGCTCCGGGCAGGCGGGCTTGCTACGCTTATTGTTTGACGCAGTCCACAAAGTAGCCGCGCTTGCCGTCCACTTCGCGTTTCACCAGTCCGTGCACGTCGGTCTCGAAGCCCGGGAAGCGCTCATTGAAGTCGCGCGCGAAGCGCAGGTAGTCGACAATGGTCTTGTTGAAGCGCTCGCCCGGGATCAGCAGGGGGATGCCGGGCGGGTAGGGCGTGAGCAGGATCGCCGTGATGCGGCCTTCCAGGTCCTCGATGGCCACCCGCTCGATCTCGCGGTGCGCCATCTTCGCGAACGCGTCCGACGGCTTCATGGCCGGGATCATGTCCGACAAATACATCTCGGTGGTCGGGCGCGCCACGTCGTACGCCTTGTAGAAGACGTGGATCGACTGGCACAGGTCGCGCAGGCCCA
>JBKHWY010000326.1:0-5577 GCA_046566285.1 Gammaproteobacteria bacterium
GCGGTGCAACCTGCACCAGTTCGGGCGCCTCGAACACTTCGTCGAACATCGCGTCGACGTCCTCGTCCGGGGCCGCCACGGCCTCGGCCGGAGCCGGCGCTTCTTCCACCGGATCGGTCACGATGCTTGCCATCGTGGCTTCGAACAGTTCGGTCAGGCGTGCTTCCAGCTCCACGTCCTCGACGTTCAATGCGCCGCTGTAGCTGGCCGCATTGCGTTCCTTGAGCGCGTCGCCCAGGGTTTCCAGGCGTGCGATCAGGTCTGGCTGGTCGGCCGCGAGTTCGCCCTGGCCGAAGCTGTGCAGCATCTGGCGGGTACGCTCGACGGTCTCGTCGAGCAGGTCGAGTTCCTGGTCCTGCAGCCGTTGCGCCGGGCTCTTGAGCGTCATCTCGAGCGCATTGGCCAGGTCGCGCAGGGCGCTGAAACCGACCGTGGCCGAGGTGCCGACCAGCGTGTGCGCGGCCTTCAGTCCATCGGCCGATACCGGACGGGCCAACTCCTCGCGCCACTGGCTGAAGTCACGCGTGAGCGTGCGTACCAGCTCGTCGGTTTCCGACATGTAGATGTTGTACAGCGGCTGCGGGATTTCCAGCGTGCCGATGCGGCGGATGCCGTCGTCCAGCTGGACCGCAGGGAGAGCCTCGGCCACCGGCGCCTCTTCCAGCTCGGCAGGCGCTTCGGCCGCTTCCTCCACTGCTTGCGCCACTGCTTGCGCCACCAGTTCAGGCGCCGCTTCGGCGACTTCCTGGACGGATTCGGCTACAGGCTCGGCTGCGGCAGTGATCTCGACGGCGTCTTCGATCCCGGCGACCGGCTCGGCTTCGGCTTCGGGCTCGGCTTCAGCTTCAGCTTCCACGGCCAGTTCCGGCTGCGCGATCGCTTCCGCGACCACTGGCTCGGCTTCGGCTTGGGCTTGGGCGTCGGCCAGGGCCTGCTCGTCTTCCAGCACGAATTCGTCTTCCGCCAGCGCCTGCGCCACCAGCTCTTCCTCGGCGATGGCCGGGACGGCGGGCACTTCAGGCTCGGGCAGCGCAGCTTCAACTTCGGCTTCAACTTCAGCCTCAGCCTGCAGCTCGGGTTCGGCTTCAGGTTCGGCCGCAACTTCGGCCACGGGTGCGACTTCCTCCACTACCACGGCGTCGGCAACGGTTTCCGCCACGGCCGGAGCCGGGGTGTCGTCCATCTGGAATGGACCGCCTTCCAGCACGCGGGTGGCGGCAGCGACCAGCGCGCCGCTATCGCGCGCCGACGTGCCGCGTTCGACCAGTTCGGACACCCAGGCGCTCATGTCAACGCGAGCGCGTTCGAGCAGCGCCAGCAAGTCCGGCGAAGCAGGCCGGCTTTCGGCCAGCCACAGGTTCATGGTCTTCTCGACGGCGGCGGCGCCTTCGGCGAAGTTGGTCAGGCCGACCATGCGTCCACTGCCCTTGAGGGTGTGGAAGGAACGGCGCAGCACTGTGAGGGTTTCCTGGTTGGTCGGCATGGCGTGCGCGGAGGGCAGCGTGGTGTCGACCACGGCCAGCACTTCCTGCGCTTCGCCGATGAAGATTTCCAGCAGCTCGGCTTCGACGCCGTCGTCCACAGGCGCAGGCGCCGGGGCTGGAGCGGGAACGGGTGCTGGAGCCGGAGCCGGAGCCGGCGCGGGAGCGGGGGCCGACACCTCGACCACCGGCTGCACGCTGGCTTCCAGGGTGGCATCGGCCTGTTCGGCCAGCACCTCTTCCTGCGGTTCGCTTTCGATTGCCAGTTCGGCTTCGATGGCCGGTGCGGCGTCGGCCACGACGACGGTGTCGTCGACGAAGTCGTCGTCGGCCTGCTCTTCACCGGGCGCCGGCTGGCTGAGCGGCACTGCGCGCAGCAGGCCTTCCTGCTGGTCGAACGAGAAGCGCGCACGGGCGGCCTCGTGGTTCTGCGCCAGCATGTCGACGAAGAACCCGAGCGCGCCGATGTTCTGGGCGATGTTTTGCAGCGACGCGCCTTCGCGCGCCGGGTCGCCGCTGGACGCGGCCAGCGCACGCACGGCCTGCTGCACGTGCAGCGTGGCGCGCATGGCGTCGTCCTGGTCGAGGATGGCGACCGCGCCCTGCAGCTGGTGCATCAGCGGATCGATCTGCGCCAGGGTGGGACGCTTGGAGCCGTCCGCGTAGTAGTCGTCCAGGACTTTCTCGACCTGGCGCAGGCCGTTCTTCATTTCGACCGCCAGGGCGGCCACGGTTTGTTCGTGCTGGATCTGGCGCGACAGGTCGCCCTGCCATTCCGGCGCTTCCGGCGGGGTTTCGCCGGCGGCCAGCGCCAGCAGGCGGCTGCCGATGATCTCGGCCTGGGCGTCGAAGTCTTCCGGCAGCTGGCGGATGCGGTCCAGGCCCTGGCCGACGAACAGCAGGGCGGTGGCCATTTCCAGGCTCAGTTGCGGCCCACGGCCGGAGATGACGGAGTCGCGCGCGGTGCGGCCCAGTTCGGAGAGCAGCTGCGCCAGCGACGGCGCGCCCAGCTTGGCGCAGGCCGTGCCGAGGGTGTCGAGGTGCTGCTGGAACTGCAGTTCCAGGTCGGGATCGAGGTCGTGCGCGAGGCGGTCCCACGCGTGCTGCGCCTGCACCAGCGCTTCGCGCGCCTGCTTGAGCGCTTCGGCGTTGATGCGCCCGTACCGGCGCGCGTCGTAGTCGCTGGGGACCACGCCATCCAAGCGGAAGGCGCGGCGCAGCGCTTGCGCGTTGGCCGACGGCTCGCGCGCGGCGGCCAAAAAGAACAGCGCGTCGCGCAGGGTGTTCTCGGGCAGGTCGCCCTGCCCTGCGGCCTGGCGGCGCAGTTGCAGGTTGATCGCGCCAAACAGCTGCTTGACGTAGATATCGGAGACCAGCTGGCCCTGCGCCACCAGCTCGGCGAAGCTTTGCATCGCCAGCCAGAAGGTGTGGGCGCGGGCATCGACCTGGGCGCGGGTGACGTCGCCGATGGCCTGCTGCAGCAGCGCGGCGTGGGTGCGCTGCGCTTCGGGGTCGCTGCTTTTCAGGAACGGCAGCAGCGCCTTTTCAAAGCGGGAACGGCAGGCCGCGTAGTCGATGGCGCTGCCGTCATGGGGCGGCTTGCGCAGCGGGCCGGGATGGGACAGGTCGGCAAACAGCAGGTCGGCCGGGTGAATGCGCTCGGCGCCCAGCAATTCCTGCAGGGCGCGGTAATAAGGGAACAGGCGGGCGGGCTGCTGCGGAGCACCGGATAACAGCTCTTCCAGGTACTCGGTGACGGCCTGGTACGCGTCCGCCAGCACCTGGGTGTGCGCGGCGGAGCATTCGAGGCTGCCATCCTTGAAACGGTCCAGCGCCTCTTCGGCGCGCTGGCTCATCATCGCGACGCCATCGACATCGACCATCTGCAAAGCGCCATGCGCCTGGTGCAGGTAGGTCTTGGCGTGCTTGAGTGCCGCATCGCGCCCATCGGCGTCGTGCTGTGCCGCGTCAAGCAGCGCAGCTGCCGATTTGCCCAGCGCTTCGCGGATCTCCCCCATCACCCAGGACAACGGGCCGGTGTCGAATTGCGCAGCAGCGTGCGGGTAGTGGGTCATGTTTATACTTGCCTTGATATGTCAGGCGGCCATCAAGCCGCCACGCGGAATCGCGATACCGAGTTTTTCAGTTCCTGCGCGAGTGCCGCCAGCTGGCGAATCGACTCGGCGGTCTGCTGGGTACCTTCCTGGGTATCTTCCGTCACGGACAGGATGTGCTGAATATTATGCGCCACGCCGTTCGCCGATGTCGCTTGCAACTCGGTTGCGAACGAGATGCCCTGAATCAGTTCCGCGAGTCGGTTCGAAACGCGCGAAATGTCGTTCAGTGCGGCGCCCGCCGCGTCGGACAGCTTGGCTCCCTCGACCACACCCTGCGTCGATTTTTCCATAGCGGCCACCGCGTCGTGGGTGTCGGTCTGAATGGTACGCACCAGCGCGCCGAACTGCTTGGCCGCTTCGGCCGAACGTTCCGCCAGTCGCTGAACCTCTTCCGCAACCACCGAGAAGCCTCGGCCTGCCTCGCCGGCGGATGCCGCCTGGATCGCCGCGTTCAGTGCCAGCACGTTGGTCTGTTCGGTAATGTCCGAAATCAGCTCGGTGATCTCGCCGATTTCCTGGGACGATTCGCCCAGTCGCTTGATTCGCTTCGAGGTTTCCTGGATCTGCTCGCGGATCTCGTGCATACCCTTGATCGCGTTTTCCACCGCGGTCGAACCTTGCTGCGCCGCCGCCACCGACTGGCGCGCCACGTCGGCCGATTCGTTCGCCGACTTCGATACGTCGGTAATTTCGCTCGCCATCTTCAGAACGGTGGACGAGGCTTCCTGGATCTCGCGCGACTGCTGCTCGGTCGCGGTCAACAGTTCCGTCGACACCGACTGCGCTTGCGTCGACGCGGTGGTCACCTGCTCGGCGGTGCGGGTCACGCGTTCCACCAGGGCGCGCAGTTCTTCCACGGTGTAGTTCACCGAGTCGGCGATCGCACCGGTGATGTCTTCCGACACCGTCGCGTGCACGGTCAAGTCACCGTCCGCCACTTCCTGCAGTTCGTTCATCAGGCGCAAAATCGCGGCCTGATTCTGTTCGTTGGTGGCTTTCGCCGCCTCTTCCTGGGCCTGCGCTTGCTGGCGCATGGCTTCCGCTTCCTGGCGGCGGGTTTCAGCGCCACGGGCACGGTTACGCGAGTCCTGCAGCATGACGCGGCCGATACTGATTGCGACGGCGATGGTGAAGGCCGACGCCGCAGCCATCACCCAGAACCAGGCGTTGTTGGAGTCCTGCTCGCGGCGGAAGCCGTCCTGCACGGTGGTCAGGAGCTTCTTGATTTCTTCGTTTTCGTAGAAGATCGACTGCTCGGCGCCCTTGGCGGCGGTGAACTTCTGCAGGTTCTGCAGCACGGATGCCACCAGGCCGTTGTAGGTGTCGAAGTTGAACTTGATCTCCGAGAGCTTGGCGCGCAGGTCGGGTTCCTTGGTGCCGGACAGGCCCAGCTTGTCGCTGCCGTTCAGGAGGCCTTCGACGGTGTCGTTAAAGGTCGCGGTATCGCGGCCCAGCTGGAACGCGGTCTCGGCGCGGAAACCGCCGTTGGTCAGGAATTCGCTCGCGCTGCGGGCCAGTCGCTGGTTCAGCATGGCGAGGCGTCCGAGCGCCGCGATTTCCTTCGGCGAGGCGCCGCGCTGGAGCTTCTGCGCGGTGACTTCCTCGGTGGCTGCCAGCAGTTTGGGCGACAGGGTGTCCAGCTGCTTCAGGGTCTTGCGGAATTCAGTCAGTTCGACGCGCATCTTCAGCAGGGTGCCGGCGGCGTTGTCGGTGCTGACCCACTTGTTACGGGTCGCGTCCAGGCCGCGCTTGAGCGAGCCCGGAGGCGCGGGGATGTCGTGGCCGTTGTAGTTACCGCCGCGCTGCAGCAGGTTCAGGTCGATGTTCAGCTTGACCCGGCTGTCCTGCAGCTGGGTAAACGCTTCCGGGTTACCCTGGATCGCGTTAGGCGCCGCCTTACCGATACGCTGGGAGTGCATCAGCGCGTCCGATGCGAGCTGGGTCTGGGCCGACGCGTCGGTACTGGCCACCGAGCTGCG
>JBKHWY010000327.1:0-5573 GCA_046566285.1 Gammaproteobacteria bacterium
ACGCCCCTTTCAACTCCGCCAACTACTTGATTTCGTTAACGTTTTCAACGGGGAGGCGAACTATAGCAAAGCGCCGTGAGCTCTGCAAGCCCTCCCCAAACTTATTTCGCGGCCAGCGTAATGCGATGCCGTGCGGCCTGCGCACCAGAAGCGAACTCTTCAATAAAGTCGAACCGCACCGGGAGAAACTCACTGATGACTTCTGCATTGGTCAGGGCATGCTGGGACAGGACCGCCGCAGTAAAACTGCCCGCTCCGGCAATCGCCATCGGCAGCATCAGCTGGTCCGCCAGATACTCGCCGACCGCCGCGTGCGAACGCATATATTGCTGCGCGTCCTCGACCGCCTGCATGGCCACCGCGTGGGCGCGCACGGATTTGTCCCCGTAGCCGGCAAACACATCCGTTACCGCTTCCGACGCGACCGTGACCAGCACGGCATTGCCTGGTCCCGTCTGGCCCGGAAGCTGCCGCATGCGCAACTGGTCGCCGGACCAACCCGTGCTGGCCGCCACCGACTCCAGCTCGCGCAGGCCCACCTGTGGCGAGATGCCCGCGACGAACGCTTCGGCATAGGCTTCACGCAGTTCGCCCCGCTCCAGCAAGTCGAGCGGCGCCAGTTGGGCGCACGGCTTGATCGTGGCCAGCAGTTGTCCACCCCCTGCGGGATAGAAGCCGTAGCGCAGCAGCTCCACGTCGATCTGCCCGCCCATCTTCGCCAGCACCGGGCAGAAGGCGCGCTGCAGGAATTGCGCCGGCGGCGCCATGGCATTGTGCGTGCCGCCGCTGATGCGCACGGTCGAGGGCCCGTCCGCGAACAGCAGGGCCAGCGCCACCGTCTGCAGCACCAGCGTGCAGCTACCCGCGGTACCGATGGCGCAGCTGTACTCGCCCGCCTTGACGCGCCCAGGCGTGAACGTCAGCTCGGTCGAGCCGATGTCGGCGCCCACTACCAACGCCGAGCACACCTGCGCCGCGGCCTGCACCGCCACCAGGTGTTGGCGCATCAAGCCGGGCTTCGGTCGCCGGGCGCGGATGCCGGTGATGCGGAACGGGCGCCCGGTGATCATCGACAGCGTCAGCGCGCTTCGTAGAATCTGCCCGCCGCCTTCGCCGCGCGCCCCATCCAGTTCAATCATGTTCAATCCCTTCTTATTATTGTTGGCGATGCGGTTGGCCCGCGGCGCTCATCCCTTCACGCACACCACCTGCTTCAAGGTATGCACCACTTCCACCAGGTCGCGCTGCGCATGCATGACCGCGTCGATGTCCTTGTAGGCCATCGGGATCTCGTCGATCACGTTCGCATCCTTGCGGCACTCCACCCCTTCGGTCGCCTTCACATGGTCGTCCAGCGAGAATCGGCGCCTGGCTTCGTTGCGGCTCATGGTGCGGCCGGCGCCGTGGCTGCAGCTGTGGAAGCTGTCTTCGTTACCTTTACCGCGCACGATGAAGCTCTTCGCGCCCATCGAGCCGGGAATGATCCCCAGTTCACCGGCGCGCGCCGAGACCGCCCCCTTGCGCGTGACCAGCACGTCCCTGCCGAAGTGGCGCTCCTTCTGCACATAGTTGTGGTGGCAGTTCACCGCCTCCACGTGCGTCTCGAAGGGCTTGGTGATCACCGTCCGCACCGCCGCGATCAGGTTCTGCATCATCACTTCACGGTTGGTGCGGGCGAACTTCTGCGCCCAGCCGACCGCCTCGACGTAGTCATCGTAGTGCTGCGTTCCTTCGGCCAGGTAGGCCAGGTCATCGTCCGGCAGGTTGATGAAGTGGCGGCGCATGTCCTCTTTGGCCAGTTCGATGAAATAGGTTCCGATGGCGTTTCCCACCCCGCGTGAACCGGAGTGCAGCATGAACCACACGAAGCCCGCTTCATCCAGGCACACTTCCACGAAGTGGTTACCCGACCCCAGCGTTCCCAGGTGGCGGTAGTTATTGGTGTTCTTCAGCTTGGGCGTCTTCTGGCAGATTGCGTCGAACTCGTCCTTCAATTGCAGCCAGGCCGCATCCACGGACGATGGCGGCGTGTTCCACGAACCTTCGTCGCGGCCGCGAAACCCGCGCGTCTTGGGCGACATCCCGTGCGGGATCGCGCGCTCGATGGCGCTGCGCAGCTTACCCAGGCTGTCCGGCAGGTCGTTCGCGCTCAGGGTGGTTTTTGCCGCCATCATCCCGCAACCGATGTCCACACCCACCGCCGCCGGAATCACTGCGCCCAGCGTCGGCACCACGCTACCGATGGTCGAGCCTTTACCCAGGTGGACGTCCGGCATGACCGCCAGGTGTTTATAGATGAAGGGCATCTTGGCCGTGTTGGCCAACTGCGCTTTTGCTGATTCTTCGACAGGCACGCCCTTCGTCCACATCTTGATATGGCGGCCGCCTTCGATGTTCAAGGTATCGTAGTTTTCGTTTTTCATGTTCTCTTCTCCCTGTTGTGGTGCCTCTTCCTTTGCAAACGGCGTGCCACCTCGGCGCCGTTCGCTAAGTGCTTGATTTGTCAGGCGCTGTCAAAACTGGGGCCCGGTTCGCTTGCTGTAGAATTATCCAAAAAGATAAGGATTTATATGAAGTTGAAGAAGCGAACCGTCATCCTGGGCTTTGTCGGCAGCCAGCTCGACAACGGGCGCGGCAGCGCACGGTGGAACAAATGGCGTCCCAGCGTCGCGCTAGTCCAGCACCCGGACCTGGTCGTCCACCGCTTCGACCTGCTATACGTTAGACCACATGCAGGCCTGGTCGATCAGGTTCGTTCCGATATCGAGGCGGTGTCGCCGGAAACCCGCGTGGTTCCCCATGAATTGGAGATGGCCGACGCCTGGGATTTCGGCGAGGTCTACGCGGCCCTGTTCGATTTCGCCAAGACCTATCCCTTCGATCCGGATACCGAGGATTACTGGGTCCACATCACCACCGGCACCCACGTCATGCAGATCTGCCTGTTCCTGCTGACCGAAGCGCGCTTCCTGCCCGGGCGCCTGGTGCAGACGTCGCCTGGCCGCAGGCAGGGCGACGGCGACCCGGGCGACTATGCGCTGATCGACCTGGACCTGTCGCGCTACGACCAGATCGCCCAGCGCTTCTCAAGCGAGCAGGCCGACGCGGTCGCCTTCCTCAAGTCCGGCATCGCCACCCGCAACGCGCGCTTTAACGCCATGATCGACGAGATCGAGCGGGTGGCCGTGAAATCGCGCGCGCCGATGCTGCTGATGGGGCCGACGGGCGCCGGCAAATCCTTCCTGGCGCGCCGGGTGTTCGAATTGAAGAAGTCGCGCCACCAGATCGGCGGTCGCTTTGTCGAGATCAACTGCGCCACCCTGCATGGCGATGGCGCGGCTTCCACCCTGTTCGGCCACGTGAAAGGCGCGTTCACGGGCGCTGCGGCCGAACGCGCGGGCCTGCTGCGCAGCGCCCACCAGGGTTTGCTGTTCCTGGACGAGATCGGGGAACTGGGCCTGGACGAGCAAGCCATGCTGCTCAAGGCCATCGAAGAAAAGCGCTTCCTGCCGGTGGGCAGCGACAACGAAGTGCAGAGCGACTTCCAGCTCATCGCCGGCACCAACCGCGACCTGGCGCTGGACGTGGTGCAGGGCCGCTTTCGCGAAGATCTGTACGCCCGCATCAACCTGTGGAGCTATGAACTGCCCGGCCTGGCCGAGCGCCCGGAAGACATCGAGCCCAGCATCGGCTACCTGCTGGAGCAGTTCGGCCGCGAGCACGGCCAGATGGTGCGCTTCAAGCGCGAGGCGCGCCAGGCCTACCTGCGCTACGCCGCGTCAAGCGCGGCGCCGTGGACCGGCAACTTCCGCGACCTGTCCGCCTCCGTCACGCGCATGGCCACCTTGGCCGACGCCGGCGGGATCGGCACCGACACCGTGGAGGCCGAGCTCACGCGCCTGCAGCGCCAGTGGCGCCATCAGCGCGGCTCGCCCCACGCCAGCGTCGACCTGGCCGACTTCATGGATGACGCCGCACTGGCCGCGCTCGACCAGTTCGACGCCATGCAGCTGGCCAGCGTGATCGGCGTGTGCCGCCAGTCCAAGACCCTGTCGGACGCCGGACGGCGCCTTTTCAACGTCTCGCGCGAAGCCAAGAGCAAAGCGAACGACGCCGACCGGCTGAAAAAATACCTGGCGCGCTTTGCGCTCACCTGGGAGCAGGTCAGCCAACAATAGGATGCGCCTTACATCCCATCGAAGTCCGGCTTGCGCTTTTCCAGGAAGGCGGCCATGCCTTCGCGCTGGGCCGGCGTGCCAAAGCCGGCCTGGAAGTAGCGCCGTTCGTAGCGCACCCCCTCGGTCAGCGTGGTGTCGTACGCGCGGTTGACGCAGTCCTTGATCTGCATCGCCACCGACAGGGGCTTGGCCGCGATGACGTTGGCGATCGCCAGCGCCTCGTCCATCAGCGTATCGGGCGGAAACACGCGCGCCACCAGCCCGGTGCGCTCGGCTTCGGCGGCATCGATCATGCGCGCCGTCAGCAGCATGTCCATGGCTTTCGATTTCGAGATGGCTCGGGGCAAGCGCTGGGTGCCGCCCGCGCCGGGCGTCACGCCCACCGTGATTTCCGGCTGGCCGAACTTGGCATTGTCGGCCGCGATCAGGAAGTCGCACATCATGGCCAGTTCGCAGCCGCCGCCCAGCGCATAGCCAGCCACCACGCCGATCACGGGCTTGCGAATGTTGAGGATGTGCTCCCAGTTGCGGCCGATGTAATTGCCGCCGTAGGTATCGGCATAGGTGTACTCGGCCATCGCGGCGATGTCGGCGCCGGCCGCGAACACCTTGTCGCTGCCGGTCAGGATGATCACGTGGATGGCCGGGTCGGCGTCGAACTGGTAGAGCGCGTCGCCCAGTTCGTTCATCATGTTGTCGTTGAGCGCATTCATCGCGCGCGGACGGTTCAGGCGAATCACGGCCACCTTGCCGTGGGTTTCAACCAGCAGATCTGCGTAGTCCATACACTGTCCTCGAAAAAAGTTTGACGGTTACTGCACGGCCTTCGGCACCAGCACCCACAGTGTCCCGCGCTGCTTCATCTTGCCGGCGTTGTCGGCCGCTTCAGGCCCGAAGCCAAAAAAGAAATCCGCCCGCACCTCCCCCTTGATGGCGCCGCCGGTATCCTGGGCCAGCACCAGCCGGCGCATCGGCACCTCGCTGCCCGCCTCGGTGGTGGACAGGAACACGGGGGCGCCGAGCGGAATGAACGACGGGTCGACCGCGATCGAGCGGCCGGGCGTGAGCGGCACGCCGAGCGCGCCATTCGGCCCCACGCTCGGATCGGGCAGCTTGTCCTCCTTGAAGAACACGTAGCTGGGATTGACGTTGAAGAGTTCCTGGCGCCGTTCCGGATGGGCCACGATCCACGCCTTGATCGCCTGCGCCGTGGCCTGGCCGGCCGGGATCTCGCCCTGCTCGACCAGATAGCGCCCGATCGGCTTGTACGGATGCCCGTTCTGGTTGGCGTAGCCCACCCGCACCGTCTCGCCACTGTCGAGCACCACGCGCCCGGAGCCCTGCACTTCCAGGAAGAAGGCTTCGACAGGATCGTCCACCCACAGCAGCTCCTTG
>JBKHWY010000328.1:0-5555 GCA_046566285.1 Gammaproteobacteria bacterium
GATGAGAACAATGAAAAAAATCTTCGCATTTGCCGTGCTGGCGCTGGCGGCCATGCATGCCTCGGCCGAGCGCGCCGACTCCACCAAGCAGACCGTGGTCAACTACGACGCCCTCGATATCGATGACGTCAGCCAGACCAGCATCGTCACCGGCAACGTGGTGGTCACCAAGGGCACGCTGATCCTGAAGTCCGACAAGGCCGTGATCAAGGAAACCCCGGAAGGCTACATGCACGTGACCCTGACGTCGGCCGGCGGCAAGTCCGCCACCTTCCGCCAGAAGCGCGACGGCGGGCCCGACCTGTGGGTCGAGGGCGAAGCCCAGCGCATCGAATACGACGAGCGCGCCGACGTGCTGAAACTGTTCGTGCACGCGAAGATCCGCCAGCTCGAAGGCACCAAGCCCACCGACCAGTTCGAGAGCGAATACATCGCCTACGACAGCCGCAAGGAACTGCTCAACGCGCGCAACGACGCCAGCGGCCAGACCAAGCCGGGCCAGGGCCGCGGCACCATGATCATCGCGCCGCGCAAGCCGAAGGCCGATGCCGCCGCTGCTCCCGCTTCCGCTCCAGCGCCCGCAGCTCCGGCAGGGGGAACCCAATCGCCGGCAGGGGGAACCCAATAATGGCGAGTCCCAGCTGCGGCAATACCCTCATCGTTCGCGGCCTGCAGAAAAGCTACGGCAAACGCCTGGTGGTGCGCGACGTGTCGCTGCAGGTCGAGTGCGGCGAAGTGGTGGGGCTCCTGGGCCCGAACGGCGCCGGCAAGACCACCTCGTTCTACATGATCGTCGGCCTGGTGCCGTCGGATGCCGGCTCGATCGACATCAACGGCGTGGATATCTCGCGCCTGCCGATCCACCGGCGCGCCACGCTGGGCCTGTCCTACCTGCCGCAGGAAGCCTCGGTGTTTCGCAAGCTCACGGTGGAAGAAAACATCCGCGCCGTGCTGGAATTGCAGAAGGTCGATGGCAAGGCGCTCTCGAAGGAGCAGATCAACGTCCGGCTGGACAACCTGCTGGCCGATTTGCAGATCGAAAAGCTGCGCAACAACCCGGCCCTGTCGCTCTCGGGCGGCGAGCGCCGCCGCGTGGAGATCGCGCGCGCGCTGGCCGTCAACCCGCGTTTCGTGCTGCTCGACGAACCGTTCGCCGGCGTCGATCCGATTGCCGTCATCGAGATCCAGCGCATCGTGCGCTTCCTGAAAGAGCGCGATATTGGCGTTTTGATCACCGACCACAACGTGCGCGAGACGCTGGGCATCTGCGACCGTGCCTACATCATCAACCAGGGCGCGGTGCTGGCGTCCGGCCGTCCCGACGACATCATTGCCGACGAATCCGTGCGCCGCGTGTATCTCGGCGAACACTTCCGGATGTAATAGCTTGAACCGATCGGATTGAACCAGTCGCCATGAAACAGTCGCTTCAACTACGCACGTCCCAGCACCTGGCGCTCACGCCCCAGTTGCAGCAATCGATCCGCCTCCTGCAACTGTCCACGCTCGAACTGCACCAGGAGCTCGAACAGCTCCTGACCGATAACCCGCTGCTCGAACGCCTGGACGATCCGCTCGATCATTCGGTGCGCCTGCTGGCCGATGGCGCCATCACCAGCACGCCCGCGTCCTCGAATGACGCTACGCCCGAACTGGGCGCGCCGGCCGACGCGCCCGCGCCGGCGGAAGCCGAAGGGGGCGACGGCGGCGACGGCGAGGGCGCCAGCACGCCGGAAGCGGGCGACGACTGGGGGGAAGCGAGCCGCGCGAAGAATCCCGACGACGACGACGCCCGCCCGCAGCTGGAAGCATCCGGCATGACCTTGCGCGAACACCTGATAGAGCAGATGCGCGTGACGCCCCTGCAGGCGCGCGACCGCGCGCTGGTGGAACTGATCATCGATGCGGTGGACGACAACGGCTACCTGGAAGAGCCGCTGGAAGAGATCCACGCGCGCCTGCCGGAAGAACTGGAAGTGGAGATCGAGGAACTGCGCATGGCTTTAAAGCTCTTGCAAAGCTTCGATCCGGTGGGCGTGGGCGCGCGCAATGCGTCCGAGTGCCTGGCCCTGCAGATCCGCCAGATGAAAGGCGTGCCGCTGGTGACGCGCCGGATGGCGCTGGCCATCGTGGAAAACCACCTGACCTGGTTCGCCCAGCGCGAATTCAACAAGCTGAAAAAGGCGCTCGATTGCGATGACGAGGACTTGCGCGAAGCGCAGGCCGTGATCCGGCGCTGCAATCCGCATCCGGGTTCGGAGTACGCCACCGACGTGTCGGACTACGTGGTCCCGGACGTCATCGTGCGCAAGGCGAAGAACGGCTGGTCGGTGTCGCTCAACCAGGAAGTCATGCCGCGCCTTCGTGTAAACAGTTTATACGCAAGCCTGCTCAAGCAGGGCAAGGGCGAAGCGCAGATGAGTTCCCAGCTGCAGGAAGCCAAGTGGCTGATCAAGAATATGCGCCAGCGCTTCGACACCATCCTGCGTGTGGCGCAGGCGATTGTCGAACGCCAGCGCAACTTTTTCTCGCACGGCGCGGTCGCCATGCGCCCCCTTGTGCTGCGCGAAATAGCTGATACACTAGGTCTACATGAGAGCACGATCTCTCGTGTAACGACTCAGAAATACATGCTGACCCCCCATGGCATGTTCGAGTTGAAGTATTTCTTTGGAAGTCACGTCGCAACGGAAGCGGGGGGAGAAGCATCTTCCACAGCGATCCGTGCACTCATCGTGCAACTGACAGGAGCAGAAGACCCTAAAAATCCATTATCCGACAGTAAGATTGCGGACATGCTGGGGGAACAGGGTATGGTCATTGCTCGCCGCACCGTTGCGAAATACCGCGAAGCACTCAAGATCCCGCCCGTCAGCCTCCGGAAGTCTCTGTAGCAGCATCTGCATGATCATTCAGCTGGACCGATGCTGTTCCTCTGCATTCAAGGCCACAAGCCGGCGCATGAACAGTCAGCGACATCATCAAAGGAGTGTGTATGAATCTCACAATCAGCGGCCATCATCTCGAAGTCACCCCAGCCATCCGGGAGTACGTACAGACCAAGCTAGAGCGTGTGAAGCGGCATTTCGATCACGTGATCGATATCGCAGTCATCCTTACCGTAGATAATCTCACCGAGAAAGAAAAGCGCCAGAAAGCTGAAATCAACTTACGACTGTCGGGCAAGACTGTATATGTGGAAAGCCTGTCGCATGATCTCTACGCTGCCATTGATTGTTTGATCGATAAACTTGACCGCCAGGTCATGAAATACAAAAACAAAGTCCAAGACCATAATCACCAGGCCATCAAGCATCTGCCTGAAGAAGAGGCGCCTAACGCGGCCTGAGCCAGCGTTTCCCCTTTGAACGAATGCCGTCCGGCTGCTGGCCCGACGGCATTTTTCATGGGCGCTACAGTTTCGCTCAGGCAGGCGCAGGACGGCAGGATCGTGGTCGGCATGATCGTCCTCCTTTCCGTTGGTTGAAGTGCGCGGCCTTTGTCGCACACATCCATGACAGTGCCCGGGCGCGCTACACTGCGGTTCCTTTCTTCTACCCGAGGCAAGCCCATGAGCGAATTCGTCCACACCCAACTCGCCCAGTGCACCGGCATCATTACCCTTGATCGCCCGAAAGCGCTGAATTCCCTGTCCCTTGGCATGGTCCGCGACCTGACCCGTGCACTCCTCAATTGGCGTGAGGACCCAGCCGTCGATGCCGTGGTCATCAAGGGCGGCAGCCCCAAGGCCTTCTGCGCCGGCGGCGACATCCGCTTCTTCCATGACGCCGGCCGCGGCGGCAGCGCGCAGATCGAGGATTTCTTCACCGAGGAGTACGCCCTCAACCACCTGGTGCACAACTACCCCAAGCCCTACATCGCGCTGATGGATGGCGTGGTGATGGGCGGCGGCATGGGCATTGCGCAGGCCGGACCGCAGGCGCGCCTGCGCGTGGTCACCGACGGCACCCGCATGGCCATGCCCGAAGTGAACATCGGCCTGTTCCCGGACGTGGGCGGCAGCTACTTCCTGTCGCGCACGCCGGGCAAGCTGGGGCTGTACCTGGCGCTGACCGGCCTGACGATTGGCGCGGCCGATGCGCTGGCGGCGGGGCTGGCCGATGTGTACCTGCCGCCGGCGGGTGTGGCGGAGCTCGAGACCCTGGTGGGCGCGACGCCGGGCGCCGGTCTGCCTGATGCGATCAGGGCGCTGGGCATGGACCCCGGCGCGTCCGAGCTGGCGCAGCAGCGCGAGCGCATCGACCGGCACTTCGGCGCCCCTTCGGTGGCGGCCATCATGGCGTCCTTGGAAAGCGATGCGGATGCCTTCGCGCAGAAGGCGCTGGCGGCGATGCGCCTGCGCTCACCGTTGATGATGTGCGTGACGCACGCGCTCTTGGCGCGCGGCGCCACGTTTGGCATCGGCGACTGCCTGCGCATGGAACGCAACCTGGTGCGGCGCACCTTCGAGCATGGCGAAGTGCTGGAAGGCGTGCGCGCGCTGGTGATCGACAAGGACCAGGCGCCCGGGTGGAATCCGGCGCGGCTGGAGGACGTGAGCGTGGCGATGGTCGAGCACTTCTTCGAGCCGGTGTGGCCCGACTACGCGCATCCGCTGCGCATGCTCGCTTGAATCAGGACTGCTCGCGGTGGCGCAGCACCACCCGTTCGGTGGGGGCGAAGTGGGCGGCCAGGCGCTCGGCCATGTACACCGAACGGTGCTGGCCGCCGGTGCAGCCCACCGCCACCGTCAGGTAGCTGCGGTTGTCCTTCTTGAACGCGGGCAGCCATTTTTCCACGAAGCCGCGGATGTCGCCGAACATCTCCTCGGCGCTGGGCTGCGCGTCGAGGAAGGCGATCACGGGCTGGTCCTTGCCCGTCAGCGGACGCAGGGTCAGGTCGTAGTAGGGGTTGGGCAGGGCGCGCACGTCGAACACGAAGTCGGCGTCGAGCGGCACGCCCAGCTTGAAGGCGAACGATTCGAAGAACAGCGTCAAAGGTGCGCGTTCGATCTCCACCAGTTCCTTGATCCATGCGCGCAGCTTGTTGGCCGACAGTTCCGAGGTGTCGATCACGTGGCCGAGCTTTTCGATGGGCGAGAGGCGCTCACGCTCTTCCAGGATGCATTCGATCAGGGTACGGCGCGCGGCCGGGTTCTCGTTCGGACGCAGATGGTGCGACAGCGGATGGCTGCGGCGCGTTTCGGAAAAGCGCGCCACCAGCGAGTGCGTGCTGGCGGTCAGGAACATCACCTTGACGTCGTGGCCTTCGTCCTTCAACTGCTTGATGTTGAGCGGCAGGTCCACCAGCGACTCGGCGCTGCGTGCATCGACGGCAATGGCGGCGCAACGGGTGCCGTCGTTGATCAGGGTGTCGATCAGGCTGGGGAGCAACGGCGGCGGAAGGTTGTCGACGCAGTAGTAACCGGCGTCTTCAAGAACATTGAGGGCCACCGATTTGCCGGAGCCGGAGATACCTGTGATGAGTACGATGCGCATGCGAAGATGATACCGCATGCGCTGGGGTTTTGCTGCTTCGGCAAAGCCCCCGTCCGT
>JBKHWY010000329.1:0-5526 GCA_046566285.1 Gammaproteobacteria bacterium
CAGGGTTGCTCGCGTACCGGGATCGGCGCCGCGCACAGGTCCAGGTGGCCGGCTGCGACCTTGGTCCACGGGCCGCCGCGGTTGCGCTGGGCGTCCAGCAGTTCCAGGTAGCTGGAACGGCCGGCATCGTACAGCTTCTGCGCCAGGTCGGCCGAGCGGCGTGCCGCCACCAGCGCCGCATCGATCTCGCTGCGCTGGCCCGACAGGATGCGCAGGCCGGCCAGGTTGTCCTCCACCTCGGCAAACGCGGTCAGCACATTCTGGCGATAGGCCGCCACCGATTCTTCCAGCGCCGCTTCGCTGCGCTGCACGTTGGCGCGATGGCGCCCGCCATCGATGACCGGCATCGACAACAGCGCGCCCAGCACCCATGAGCGCGCGCTCCAGGCAAACAGGTTGCCGGTGCTGCCCGTCTCGGTGCCCAGGCCGCCGCTCAGGGTGAGCGCCGGGAACATGGCGCTGCGCGCCGCGCCGATGCGGGCATTGGCCGCCTCCATCGCTCGCTGGGCGGCGGTGATGTCGGGCCGGCGTTCCAGCAGGTGCGACGGCAGTCCGGCCGGCACCGCCGGCAGGGGCGCGTCCAGCAGCGGCTTAGCCTCCGCCGTGAAGGCGGCCGCCGGTTTGCCCAGCAGGACCGCAAGCGCATGCTCGTTCTGCGTGCGCTGGCGCTCGGTGCCGATGGCTTCGGCGCGCGCGGTGGCCAGTTCGGTGCGTGCACGGGCCAGGTCGAATTCGCCGATGTCGCCGTTGTCGAAGCGGCTCTGGCTGATCTTCACGCTTTGCTCGCGCAGCTCCACCGTGCGCCGCAAGGTGGCCAGTTCGGCGTCGATGGCGCGCAGGCGATAGTAGGTTTGCGCCACGTCGGCCTGCAAGGACAGCAGCACCGAGCGGAAGGTGGCCTCCGATGCGGCGGCATCGGCCCGCGCGGCCTCCACGCTCGCGCCCACCCGGCCGAACAAATCGACTTCGTAGCTGGCCGTCAGGCGCGCCGAATAGGTGCTGGCGCGCGCCACGTCGGATCCTTCCGGCAGCCCAAGGGCCAGCGTCGAGGGCCGGGCACGCTGGGCGCCGATGCCGGCGTCCACCTGCGGGATGCGGTCGGCTTCGGCGCTGCCGGTGATGGCGCGCGCCTGCTTGACCCGGGCGGCGGCCACCTGCAGGCTGGCGTTGGCGGCGGTGGCTTCGTCGATCAGCGCGGTCAGCGCGTCGTCGCCGAAAGCCAGCCACCAGCGGCCTCGAGGCTGGGCTTCGGCCGGCTGGGCGACTTGCCAGCGGGTGCCGTCCGCCGCCAGCACGGGAGCACTGGATTCCTTGAAGGCAGCCGGCACGTCCAGCGCCGGGGATTTGAGTTCCGGTACGTTGGAGCAGCCGGCCAGGATCATGGCTGCAAGCAGAGGTGTGAACAGGTGTTTCATCAGTGGGCTCCTTCCAGCTTGGCCGTGACGGGCACGGTTCTCGATGATCGTTCGAAGCGACGGGCAAAGGTGCGCAGCAGGACGTAGAACACGGGCGTGAGGAACAACCCAAAGAAGGTCACGCCCAGCATGCCGCCGAACACGGCCACGCCCATGGCATGGCGCATCTCGGCGCCCGCCCCGCTGGAAAACACCAGCGGCACCACACCCATGATGAAGGCGATCGAGGTCATCAGGATCGGGCGCAGACGCAGGCGGCAGGCTTCCAGCGCGGCCTGCACCACGCTGCGGCCATGGTCTTCCAGTTCGCGGGCGAATTCGACGATCAGGATCGCGTTCTTGGACGCCAGCCCCACCAGCACGAACAGCGCGATCTGGGTGAAGATGTTGTTGTCGCCTCCGGTCAGCTTCACGCCGATCAGCGCGCACAGGATCGACATCGGCACGATCAGGATCACGGCCAATGGCAGCGTCCAGCTTTCGTACTGGGCGGCCAGCACCAGGAACACCAGCAGCACGCACAGCGGGAACACCAGCACCATCGTGTTACCGGACAGGATCTCCTGGTAGGTCAGCTCGGTCCACTCGTAGCTCACGCCCTTGGGCAGGACTTCGGCGGCGATCTGCTCCAGCGCGGCCTGGGCCTGGCCGGACGAGACGCCCGGGGCCGGGCCGCCATTGAGTTCCGCGGCCACGTAGGCGTTGTAGCGCTGCACACGGTCCGGACCATAGCTGTCCTTCACCCGCATGAGCGAGGACAGCGGGATCATCTCGCCCTTGTCGTTCTTGACCTTCAGCTGGGCGATCTGCTCGGCCTGGGAGCGGAACGGCGCATCGGCCTGCACGCGCACCTGGTAGGTGCGGCCGAACTGGTTGAAGTCATTCACGTACAGCGAACCCAGGTTGATCTGCAGGGTCTGGTAGATGGTCGCCAGCGGCACGCCCAACTGCTTGGCCTTGACGCGGTCCACGTCCGCGAACAGCTGCGGCACGTTGATCTGGAAGCCCGAGAACACCCCGGCCAGGCGCGGGTCCTGCGCAGCCTTGGCCTGCATCGCCTGCACGGCCTTGTACAGTTCATCGAAACCGACGTTGCCACGGTCTTCCACCATCATCTTGAAGCCGCCGATGGTGCCCAGGCCGTTCACGGGCGGCGGCGGGAACACCATGATGAAGGCGTCCTGGATGGCGCCTAGGCGCTTGTTGACTTCCTGGGCGATCGCTCCGCCCGACAGTGCGGCCCCCTTGCGCTCATGGAAGGGCTTGAGCGTGATGAACACGATGCCGGCGTTGGGCGCATTGGTAAAGCCGTTGATCGACAGGCCCGGGAACGCCACCGAGGACTCCACGCCCGGCACGCCGGCGGCGATGTCGCTCATCTTGCGGATCACGGTGTCGGTGCGGTCCAGCGAGGCGGCGTCGGGCAGCTGGGCAAAGCCGACCAGGTACTGCTTGTCCTGGGCCGGCACAAAGCCCGGCGGCACCATCTTGAACATGAACACGGCGGCCACGCCCAGGATCGCGTACACGGCAATGGCGGCCGTCTTGCGCTTCAGGACCCGGTTTACGCCGCCTTCGTAGCGGGTCGAGGCGCGCCCGAAGAAGCGGTTGAACCAGGCGAAGAAGCGCCCGAACAGCGAGTCCATGATGCGGGTCAGGCGGTCCTTGGGCGCGTCATGCGGCTTGAGCAGCGTGGCGGCCAGCGCAGGCGACAGGGTCAGCGAGGAGAACGCCGAGATCACGGTGGAAATCGCGATGGTGAGCGCGAACTGGCGGTAGAACTGGCCCGACAGGCCGGACACAAAGGCGATCGGCACGAACACGGCGCACAGCACCAGGGCAATGGCAATGATCGGGCCGCTGACTTCCTTCATGGCCTGCACGGTGGCGTCGCGCGGGGACAGGCCCGCTTCGATATTGCGCTCGACGTTTTCCACCACCACGATGGCGTCGTCCACCACGATGCCGATGGCCAGCACCAGGCCGAACAGCGACAGGGTATTGATGGAGAAGCCGAAGCCCAGCATCACGGCAAAAGTGCCGATGATCGAGACCGGCACGGCCAACAGCGGAATGATGGACGCGCGCCAGGTCTGCAGGAACACGATCACCACCAGCACCACCAGGGCCACGGCTTCCAGCAGGGTGTGGATGACGGCGTCGATGGATTCGCGCACGAACTGGGTGGGGTCGTAGACGACGTTGTAGTCCACCCCTTCCGGGAAGTTCTTCTTCAGTTCGGCCATCTTGGCGCGCACATTGGACGACAGCTGCAGCGCGTTCGAGCCGGGCGCCTCGAAGATCGCGATGGCGGCGGCGGACTTGTTGTTCAGGAGCGAGCGCAGCGAATACGAATTCGACCCGAGTTCCAGGCGCGCCACGTCGCGCAGGTGGGTGATCGCCCCATCGGCCCCGGTGCGGACGATAATGTCGCCGAATTCCTCGATGGTGGTCAGGCGCCCCTGGGTGTTGACGGTTAGCTGGAACTGGCTGTCCTTCGAGGGCGAGGCGCCGACGACGCCGGCGGCCACCTGCACGTTCTGCTCGCGGATGGCGGCCACCACGTCGCCGGCCGTCATGCCGCGCGCGGCCACCTTCTGCGGGTCGAGCCAGACGCGCATGGCGTAGTCGCCCGCGCCGAACAGCTGCACTTCGCCCATGCCGGGAATGCGCGCCAGTTCGTCCTTGATGTTGATGACTGCGTAGTTGCGCAAATAGACGTCGTCATAGCGGCCGGTGGGGCTCATCAGATGCACCACCATGGTCAGGTTGGGCGAACTCTTGACCGCCGTGACGCCGATCTGGCGCACTTCTTCCGGCAGGCGTGGCAGGGCACGCGCGATGCGGTTCTGCACCTGCGACTCGGCCTGCTCGATATCGGTGCCGACCTTGAACGTCACGGTCAGCGCCATCGCCCCATCGCTGGTGTTTTGCGAGGACATGTACAGCATGTTTTCCACGCCGTTGATCTGCTCCTCGATGGGCGCGGCCACCGTTTCGGCGATTACCTTGGGATTGGCGCCCGGGTACTGGGCGCGCACCACCACCGAGGGCGGCACCACGTCGGGGTATTCGGACACGGGCAGCTTGAAGATCGCCAGCAGCCCGGCCACGAACACGATGATCGACAGGACGGCCGCGAAGATCGGCCGGTCGATAAAGCGTTGGGAGATGTTCATTTACTGTCCTTTCGTGGTGCCAGCAGCGGCCGCGTCGGCCACCTTGACGTCGCCCTGCGCCCGGCTGTCCATGGCCACCAGCTGCGGGCTGACCGGGGCGCCCGGCTGCACCCGCTGCAAGCCGTTGACGACGATCTTTTCGCCCGCCTTGACGCCGTCGCGCACCACGCGCAGCCCGTCGATGGTGGGGCCGAGCGTGACGGCGCGGTATTCGGCGGTGTTGTCCGGCTTGATGACGTAGACGAATTTGCGGTTCTGGTCAGTGCCGATGGCGCGCTCGCTGATCAGAATGGCGCGGCTCTGGGTGGTGTCCGTGCCGCCCAGCTGGACCCGTGCGAACAGGCCCGGCACCAGCGCGCTGTCGGCGTTGTCGAAGGTGGCGCGCATGCGCACGCTGCCGGTGGCGGCGTCCAGGCGGTTGTCGACAAACTCCAGCTTGCCTTCGTGCGGGAAGCCCGTTTCGTTGGCCAGGCCCACCTTGACCGGCACCGTGCCCCCCTTCTGGGCCGCGCGGCCCACGCGCAGGAAGGTCTCTTCGTCGCCGTCGAAGGTGGCGTAGATGGGGTCGTTCGATACCACCGTGGTCAGCACGGCGCTGGCGTCCACCAGATTGCCGACCGTGACTTCGGCCTTGGACACGCGCCCGGTGATGGGCGAAATGATGCGGCTGTAGGCCAGGTTCAGGCGCGCCGCGTCGAGCGAGGCGCGGGCCGCGTTGGCGTCCGCTTCCAGCTGCTTGACGCTGGAGGCTTTTTCGTCGAACTCGCGCTGAGCGATGGCCTTGTCGGCCAGCAGGCGCTCGGCGCGCGCCAGCTCCAGCTTGGCCAGGCTGGCCTTGGCCTGGGCCGATGCGGCAGCAGCCTGGGCGCGCTCGGCCTCGGATTGAGAGGGGCGCGGGTCGATAACGAAGAGGAGGTCACCCTTCTTGACGA
>JBKHWY010000330.1:0-5519 GCA_046566285.1 Gammaproteobacteria bacterium
CTGATCTACCTGCTGTCGCGCCGGCTGTCACAGCCGATCGTCACCATCTCGGAGGAACTCAAATCGGCAGAGGCCCTGTCGTTCGAGCCCACTCCCGGCCGTGGTTCCAACGTCCGCGAGATCGCCCAGCTGCAGGCGGCCGGCTTGATCGGCAACGAGAACCGGCTGGCCTGGATCGAGGCGATCCGCCGCATCCAGCAGAACCGCAAGCTGGTCTCGGCCAGCTACGAGATCGAACCGCAGCAGGCGATTGCCGCCGAGCCGCCGCTGGTGTTCGGCAAGTACCAGCTGCGCGGCAGCCGCATGCGCGTGGAGCTGGGCATGGTGCATGAACTGGACATGTTCAACTTCATCGACGACCTGCGCACGGTGGGCCTGTTCACCGTGCAGGATTGCGAGATCAAGCGCAACGACGTGCCGGCCGAAGCGGTGGGCATCGCGCGCTTCACCGCCACCTGCACGCTGGTCTGGCTCACGCTCGGCGGCGCGCCCCAGGCCGCGGCGGCGCCGATCAACAAGGGGTGGCCATGAGGCCCGCCGCGCTGCTTTCCTCCCTGCTGCTGGTCTGCGCGGGCGCCCAGGCGCAGACCGCCTACATCGGCCGGCTGTTCACTTCCCCCGCCGAGCGCCACCAGCTGGACGTGGCGCGCGGCGTGGCGCCGGCGCCGCCTCCGCCTCCCGTGGCGCTGGCGGCGCCGCCCCCGCCCGCGCCGGCCCCGGTCACCATCAACGGCGTGGTCAAGCGCAGCGGCGGGCCGTCCACGGTGTGGATGAACAGCGCGGCGCAATCGTCGCAGGACGTGGGCGGCCCAGCGCGCACGCCCCAGGTGACCGTCACCCTGCCGGGCGGCCAGCGCATGCAGATCAAGCCCGGGCAGACGGTCGACATGTCCGCGGGCAGCGTCAAGGACGTGGACACCCCATGAGCCTGCGCACCCGCCCCAGCGCAGGCTTCAGCCTGGTCGAGATGGCCGTGGTGCTGGTCATCGTGGGCCTCCTGATCGGCGGGCTGCTCACGCCCCTGTCGATGCAGCTCGAGCAGCGCCGCATCGGCGACACTCAGAAGGCCATGGAAGAAGCGCGCGAAGCGCTGATCGGCTTTGCGCTGCGTAACGGCTACCTGCCCTGCCCGGCCGTCTCGGCGGTGAACGGCCTGGAGGATCGCAGCGGCGCCACCTGCACGGGCGGCAAGCGCCAGGGCCTGCTGCCCTGGGCCACCCTGGGCGTGCAAAAGCTGGACGCATGGGGGCGCATCTACCACTACAGCGTGTCCCCCAGCTTCTCCAACAGCCAGGCCCTGTTCGACCTGCGCACCCGGCGCGACATCACCATCGGCACGCGCGACGCGCGCGGCAACCTGGTGGCCGCCACCGCCATCAACGACATCCCCGCCGTGATCGTCTCGCACGGGATGAACGGCTACGGCGGCGTGAGCGACATCGGCGTGCGCACGCTGGCGGCCACCACCACCAATCTCGACGAGCGCACCAATACCCAGGCGGCCGGCATCGCCTTCGTGGCGCGCTCGGCCACCGACAATACCGCCGCGCCGGGGGGCGAATTCGACGACCTGGTGCTGTGGATCTCGCCCAACGTGCTGTTCAACCGCATGGTCAGCGCCGGGGCGCTGCCGCGCTAGCATGCGTAGCCTGCACGCCATCGCCGCCATCGCCGGCCAGGTCCTGGTCGAAGGGGCGCGCAGCCGCCTGCCGTGGGTGCTGGGCGGATTGACCGCACTGGTGGTGGCCCTGGCCCGGTTGGCCGGCGCGGTGGCGCTGACCGAATCGGCGCAGTCCCAGGCGGCCATCGGCGGCGCTTTGCTGCGCTTGACCGCCGTGCTGGTCACAAGCGGTTTCGTCGTCACCAGCGTGGCGCGCGAGCAGGCCGACCAGGCCGATCGCCTGGTGTTCGCGCTGGCCCTGCCGCGCGCGGCCTGGCTGCTGGGCAAACTGGCCGGCTTCGCGCTGGCCGCCGCAGTGCCCGCGCTGCTGTTCACGCTACTCGCCATGCGCGTGTCCGACGCGCCCTCCGCGCTGGTGTGGGGCGCGACGCTCTGGTGCGAACTGTGGATCGTGGCGGCCTTCGCGCTGCTGTGCGCCGTCGGCATGGGCAGCGCGCTGGCGGCGCTGGCGGCCACCGCCGCGTTCTATCTGCTGGCGCGCGCCATCGGCGACCTGGCGCGGCTGGCCCATGAACAGGGCGGATCCAAGCTGACCGATACCGTGATCGATGCGCTCGCGGCCCTGCTGCCACACCTGGACGGCTTTGCGCGCGCAGATTGGCTGGCCTACGGCGACGCCGGCCTCGCCCAGCTGGCGCCGGCGCTGGCCCAGACCGCGCTGGCCGTGACGCTGCTGACGGCGGCGGCCCTGTTCGACCTGTACCGCAAGCCGCTATGAAGAACGTGCTGCCCTGGTCGCATGTGCCGCCCGCCGTCTGGGCCTTGCTGGCGGCGGCGCTGGCGGCGCAACTGGCCTGGCGCGGCGCCGCGCCCAGCGCACCCGCCCCCATCGGCGCGCCGCTCCCCACGGCCGTGCTGCGCGCCGCCAGCCTGGGTGAGCCGGTGGCGCTGGCGCGCGCCCTGGCCCTGCTGCTGCATGCGCGCGAGGACCGCCAGCCGCTGCGCCAACTGGACTACACCGCGCTGCGCGCATGGCTTGAACGCATGCTGGACCTGGATCCGCGCGGCCAGGCGCCCCTGCTGGCGGCCAGCCAGGTGTATGCGGCGGTGCAGGACCCGGCGCGCGTGCGCATCATGCTCGATTTGGTCGCGCGCCGCTTCGGCGACGACCCCGACCGGCGCTGGCCCTGGCTGGCGCAGGCGGCCCTGGTGGCGCAGCACCGCCTGCACGACGCGGCCCTGGCGCGCACCTACGCCGCCGCGCTGCGGTCCCGCACCGCACCCGGCGTACTGCCGGCGTGGGCGCAGCAGCTGGAAGTGTTCATCCTGGAGGCGTCCAACGAAACCGAAGCCGAACGCCTGCTGATCGGGGCCATGCTGGCCAATGGCCAGGTGCGCGATCCGAATGAAGCACGCCTGCTGGAACAGCGGCTTCATGCGCTAGAATAAAACCTGACGCATCACCGGAACCGCCCCATGCCAGGACAGTCACGCCAGAACGGCTTCACGCTTGTCGAAATCGCCATCGTCCTTGTCATCATCGGCCTGCTGCTGGGCGGCGTGCTGAAGGGCCAGAGCCTGATCGACAGCGCCAAGGTCAAGAACATCATCCAGCAGTCGAACGCCCTGTCGGCGGCCGTGAACGCCTACCAGGACAAGTTCCGCGCGCTGCCGGGCGACGACGTCATGGCCACCACCCACGTGCCGGGCGCCACCTCGAACGGCAACGGCGACGGCCAGATCACCGAATACCTGGCCGCGCCCCAGCACCTGGCGCTGGGCGGCTTCATCACCGGTTCCTACAACGGCACCACCGACTTCATGACCAGCGCCCAGGGCGGCGCCGTGTACATCTACAACGACGCCGTGGGTGGACGCTTCGGCAACGGCCTGCGCTTCGATAACCTGCCGGAGGAATTCGCGCAGCAGATCGACAGCAAGCTCGATGATGGCGTGCCCACCAGCGGCGCCGTGCGCGCCACCGCGCCCTACACCGGCAAGGGCGCCATCATCAGCCGCACGGCAGTGTTCTTCTAATACCTTCCGCCGCGCCGGGCGTAGCAGCCTGCCAAGCTTGCAGCCGCGGGGCGGGCCATTCTGTTGCGCCCGCGTGCCGAATGGCGCACGCGGGGCGGAAAACGCTTTCGGCCCCTGGCGCGCTCGGCTACCATGTTTTCCTACGGCATCATTTGCCTGTAACCTTGGTGGAGAACCTGAGTGCGGTCAGCGGCAAGCGGCAAACTTCCTTCGATACGTTCCAAAATCGCCATGCTGGTGCTGGCGTGCGCCGTGCCGGCCGTGCTGGGCTTTGCCGCGCTGGCGGTCGACGCCCACACGCGCCAGCGCGAGCAACTGGTGCACGACGCCGAGCGCAGCGCGCAGGCCCTGCTGGTGTCGGTGGAACGGGAACTGTCCGCCAGCCGCGGCGCGGCGCGCGCGCTGGCCGGCTCCCCCAGCCTGGCCGCAGGCGACCTGGCCGCGTTCCGGCGCCAGGCCAGCGCCGTCCTGGGCGAAGACGCGCCCGCCGATGCATTCTTGCTGAGTGACGCGCATGGCCGGCCGCTGATGCACACCGGCGTGCCCGAGGGCGCGCCGCTGCCCGCCAATCCCCACGCCGCCGTGGTCGCGCAAGTGGCGGCCAGCGGCCGCGAGGCGGTATCGGACCTGTATGACCTCGGCAACGGCGAGCGCATCGTCTCGGTGGAGGTGCCGGTGGTGCAGGAGGACGGTAGAGGCCCGGTCAAGTATGTCCTGACGGCGCAGCTGCGCCTGCAGCGCCTGAACGTCCTGCTGCGCGAAATGCACCTGCCGGCCGGCTGGAACGCGCAGGTGTTCGACAGCGCCGCCGTGTTTGTCGCGCGCAGCCGCAATCCCGAGCGGGTGCTTGGCCAGCGCGCCTACGCGCCCCTGCTGCAGGCGCTGGCACGCAGCGACAGCGGCATGGTCGAACTGCTCTCGCGTGAAGGCGTGCCGATGATGTCGGCCTACCGGCGCAGCGCACGCCTGGGCTGGACGGTGTCGGTCGGCGTGCCGCAGGCGGCCTCGCGCGGGGCCCTGAACGCCACCCTGCCGCGCATGCTGGCCGCCATCGGCACGCTGCTGGCGGTGGGGATTGCCACCGCCTGGGTGATCGGCGGCGCGATCGCCCGCTCGGTGCGCGCGCTCTGCGGGCCGGCCGTGGCCCTGGGCCGGGGCGAACCGCTGGCGATCGCCGGCGTCACGATCCGCGAACCGGCCGAGGTGGCGGACGCGCTGCGCCAGGTCGATGGCGAGCTGCAGGGCTACCGCCACGAACTGGAGCGCATGGTGGCGGCGCGCACGGCCGAACTGCAGCGCTCCAACGCGCTGCTCGACACCATCTATGGCAGCGCCCAGGTGGGCATGATGCTGGTCGACGTGGACCTGCGCATCGCGATGATGAACGACTACCTGATCGGCGTGCTCGGCATCGGCGACCTGCCTTACCAGCAGCGCAGCTTGGCGGACGTGTTCGGCGCCCAGGGCATGGAGTATGAAGCGCTGTTTCGCCAGGTGCGCGACAGCGGCGTTGCGCTCAACGCCATCGAGGTGGCCAGCGTGGCGCGCGACGATCCCGGCCCGGAGCGCCACTGGATCGCGTCCTACCATCCGGTGCGCGGCGCGGACGGGCAACTGGTCGGGGTCAGCTGCGTGGCCGTGGACGTGACGGAACGGCGCATGCTGTCGCAGCGCCTGCGCGACGTGACCGAGCAGTTCCGGGCCATCTACGACATGTCGGGCGACGCCCACGTGCTGCTGGCCCTGGGCGCCGGTTTCATCGGCGGCAACCAGGCGGCCGCGCGCATGTTCGGCTGCGCCAGCGTGGAGGAATTCGTCACGCTCTCGCCGGCCACCACCTCGCCGGAATTCCAGCCCGACG
>JBKHWY010000331.1:0-5518 GCA_046566285.1 Gammaproteobacteria bacterium
GCCACGGTTCAGTTCGATCTGCAGCTCGTCCTTCGGATCCTGCTCGGACAGGCCGACATCGACCGCACCAGGAATCTGGCGCAGTTTGTCCATGAAGTTGTTGGTCATTTCCAGCAGCTTGCGCGAATCGGGCCCCGTAAAGCGGATCTGCACCGGCTTGCCGTTGCCGTTGAGGTCATCGAGCACCACGTATTCGCCCCCCACCAGCTGGGCCACCTTGGCGCGCAGCTCGACCGCGATTTCCTTGGCGCTGCGATGGCGGGTGGTCTTCTTGCCGATGTCCACGTACACGCGGCCGCCGTTCGAGTTGACGAAGCTGTTGGTGTCCTTGACTTCCTTGATGGTGCGCGCCAGCTCGGCGGCCTTTTCCAGCTTGGCGCGGGCATACTGCACCGACGACGACGGCGGGGTGCGGATGTCGATCATGATGTTGTCGCCGTCAAAGGCCGGCATGAAGCTCGAGCCGCCGAACTTGGCATGCAGGGTCAGCGCGCCGACGAAGCTGGCCACCGCGATCAGGGTCATCCACTTGCGATGGTGCAGCGCCCAGGCCACCACGTTGCCGTAGCGGTCGGCCTGGTGGTCGAACCAGTCGTTAAAGCGCTGCAGCAACTTCGAGATGCCCTTCTTGGGGGCGGTATGGTGATCCGCCGGGTCGCCCCAGTAGGCCGACAGCATCGGGTCGAGCGTGAACGAGATCATCAGCGAGACCAGCACCGAGCAGGTCACGGTCAGGGCGAACGGGCGGAACCATTCGCCCGAGATGCCGGGCATGAAGGCCACGGGAATGAACACGGCCACGATCGAGAAGGTGGTCGAGGCCACCGCCATGCCGATCTCGGCGGTGCCTTCGAGCGCCGCGGTGCGGCGGTCCGAACCGTTCTGCATGTGGCGCACGATGTTTTCCCGCACCACGATGGCATCGTCGATCAGCACGCCGATCGCCAGCGACAGGCCCAGCAGGGTCATGAAGTTCAGCGTGAATCCGCACAGCCACACGGCGATGAAGGAGGCAATCACCGAGGTCGGCAGGGACAGCGCGGTGATCAGCGTCGAGCGCCACGAGTTCAGGAAGGCGTACACCACGAAAATCGTCAGGCCGGCGCCGAAGATCAGCGATTCGATCACCTGGTTCAGGGCGTTTTGCGCTTCCTCGCCACCGTCGCGGGTCACCTCCAGCTTGGTGCCCTTCGGCAGCTCCTTCTGGACTTCCTCGATCATCTTGCGCACGTCATGGGCCACCGACACGGTACTCGCTTCGCGCGCCCGGGTGACGGTGATGCCCACGTTCGGGTGGCCGCTGCGGATACTGTAGTCGTTCACCTCGGCAAAACCGTCCTGGATATCGGCCACCTGGTTCAGGCGGACGATGTTCTCGCCGCTGCGCTTGACGACGATCTGCTGGAAGTCGGCGGGCGACTCGATGCGGCCCACCAGGCGGATGCTCTTCTCGTCCTGCGCGCTGCGGATCTTGCCCACCGGCGCATTGGTGTTCTGGGTTTTCAGCGCGGCGACCACCTCGGTCACCGAGACGTTATGCTCACGCAGCTTTTCCGAGCGCAGCAGCACCGACAACTCGCGCCGCAAGGCGCCGTTGACGTTCACCTGGGCCACGCCGTCGATGCCACGGAATTTGTCTGCCAGCACATCCTCGGCCAGGCGCGAGATTTCCGCGTGGGTCTGGCTGCTGGACGACAGCGCCAGGTTCATCACCGGCTCGGCCGATTCCTCGAAGCGCTGCAGCACCGGTTCGCGCATTTCCACCGGCAGCTTGTACTGCACCGCACCGATGGCGTTGCGCACCTCGTCGGAGGCTTCGATCAGGTTCTTGTCGAAATTAAAGCGCAGCCAGATCATCCCCACGCCTTCGTTCGAGCGCGAGTTGATTTCGTCCACGCCAGGAATACTGAGCAATGGCTTTTCGATCCGGTTGATGATCTCGCGCTCCACCGTCTCCGGGGACGCGCCGGGATACGGGATCATCACCTGCAGCACGGGGTACTGCACGTCCGGACTTTGGTTCACGCGCAGCTTCTTCAGAGCCAGGAGGCCCAGGCACATCAGCGCGACGATCAGGACGACGGTCTGCAGCGGCCGCTTGATACTGAAATCGGACAGGAACATATTATTTCCCCTGGGTGCTGGCGACGTTGCCGTTGACGCGGGCCGCCTCGGCGCTGGCCACGCGGGCCGGCGCCATCTGCACCTTCTGGCCGTCTTGCAGGGCCGAGCTTGGGTGGCGCAGGATCACGTCGCCGACGGTGATGCCGTTCTTGATCTGGTAGCTGCCGGTGCGCTCATCGCGCACGCCCAGGGCCAGGTCGACCTTCTGCAGCGACTTGTCCTTCAGGCGCCAGGTGTAGGCCTTGTCGCCGGCCCTGACCAGGGCGCCGGCCGGCAGCATCACTTCGGCCGAGGTATCGGTCTCGATACGGCCTTCGCCATACAGGCCGGACACGCGCGGCTGCGGAGAATTCGGCGCGAACGACACCAGCACTTCCACCTGGCGCGTGATCTCGTTGGCGGCCGGATCGACGCGCTTCACGACACCGCGAAATTCCTGGTCCGAGTAACCGTTGATACGAAAGCTGACCGGCTGGCCCACCTTGACGCTGCTGACCCGGTCGGCCGAGACGCGGCCTTCGAAACGCATGCTGGTCGGATCGATGACTTTGAGCAGTTCCTTGCCGATGGAAGCAGTGTCGCCCGCCGACACCTTGCGGTCGCTCACCACCCCATCGAAAGGCGCGCGCACCACGGTGCGGGCCAGTTGCTGGCGCGCCTGGGCCGCGCGGGTGCGGGCGGCGGCCAGGTCGGAGGCCGCATTGTTGCGGCGCACTTCGGCGTCATCCATGGCCTGGGCCGAGGTCATGCCCGAGGCGCGCAGGGTCTTCATGCGCTCGACCTGACGTTCCGACTGGTCCAGCGCCTGCTTGGAGGCACGGGCGGCTTCCTCGGCCGACATCAGCTGGTCGCGGATGGCCGTTTCATCGAGTTTCACCAGCACGTCGCCGCGCTTGACCACGTCGCCGGTTTCCTTCAGTACCTGCAACACCACCGCCGAGACTTCCGCACGCAAGTCGGCCTTGCGCTCGGGCTGCACGGAACCGGTGACGACCGGGCCGGACGCCAGCGCATTGGTCTGCACCGTCATCACGTCTTCCGGCGCGATCAACAGCTCGGCGGCCTTTTCCCGGCCCTTGTTGGCGCCCTTGTCCTTGCCCTCCTGCGCGCCCTTGGTGTCGGCCGCCTGTGCGCCTGGCTTGGCGGGGTCCTTGGCGTCCTTGCTGCAGGCGGCGAGCGCCGCCGTCGTGGCCAGGACAAGAATGGTTGTGCGCAGCATGTAGATCTCCGGGTAGGTCGAACGGCAGGTATGAGCGGTCAACACGCAGTGAAACCGCTATCAGCCGGAAAGTATCCGTGAGGGCTACGCCTGCGTCAATTGCAGGTCTGTCAATCTGCCGAAAACGATGCCTGAACTGCCGTTTTTGGGGAGTGAACTGCATTTTGGTGCAACAGGCCGGGTTGCCCAGACCTATTTCCCGGAAGTATTTACAATGCGTCGAACACGGCGTTCAGCAGGAAGCCCATGCCAATGCCGGTGGCAATCCCCCCGGCGATTTCGACCAGCGTATGGCCCATTCGTTCGCGCAGCCTGGGCTGCCCTGTCTGCAAGCGGTTGAGGGCCTCGGCGTGCTTGCCCACGTGCTGGCGCAGGTGGTTGGCGTCGATCATCACGATGAAGGCCAAGGTCACCGCCACGCCGAAGGCGCCGCTGTCCATGCCTTCGCGCAGCGCGATCAGGGTGGCCATGCTGGTGGTCACGGCGCTGTGATTGCTGGGAAAGCCGCCATTGCCCACCAGGTCCAGCGCCCAGCGCCGTTCGCGCGCGCTGTTGATCAGGAACTTGATGGGACCGACCGACGCCCAGGTCACGATCGGAGTCACGAGATAGCTGATGTCCATGGAGTCTTTCGAAAAGGGTAGCCGGCAAAGGGCCGCATTATCGCAGATGGCCTTGGTGCGGTCATTCATTGCTGCGCCTGCGGCGTGGAAGGAGCGGTTAGACTACTGACAATAACTGAACAGGCAAGGAAGGGTTGCAATGAAACATTCGGATTCTCGTTCGTGGTCACCGTGGTGCTGCTGGCCGTGGCCGCTTGGTGGGGCTATACCCACGGCGGCGTCTCTGCCATGCTGACCGCCCTGTGGATCGCCGCCGTGCTGGGCGTGCTGGAAGTGTCGCTGTCCTTCGACAACGCCGTCGTCAACGCATCGGTGCTGGCCAACTGGGACGCGTTCTGGCGCAAGCTGTTCCTCACCGTCGGCATTTTGGTGGCCGTGTTCGGCATGCGCCTGGTGTTCCCGCTCGCCATCGTGGCCATTGCCACCGGGCTCGGGCTGGTGGACGTGTGGACCATGGCCATCAGCACCCCCGACGAGTATTCGCGCCACCTGATTTCCAAGCACGCGGAAGTGTCCGCCTTCGGGGGCGCCTTCCTGCTGCTGGTGTTCCTCAATTTCCTGTTCGACGAGGAGAAGGAATTGCACTGGCTGGGCTGGCTGGAGGAAAAGGTCGGCCACTACGGCACCGAAGGGCTGGCCGTACTGCTGACCTTGCTGGCGGTGTTCGGCTGCATGCAACTGGTCCCGCACGACAAGCAATTGAGCGTGATGATCGCCGGCGTGGCCGGGGTGGCCATCTACGTGGGCGTGGACTGGATCAGCGGCCTGCTGGAAGAAGAAGAGCATGATGCCGAGCTGGGCAAGATGGTCTCGCGCGGCAGCATCGGCGGCTTCCTGTATCTGGAAGTGCTGGATGCCTCGTTCAGCTTTGACGGCGTGATCGGGGCGTTTGCCATCACCAACGACGTCGTCATCATCATGCTGGGTCTGGCGATCGGCGCCATGTTCGTGCGCTCGTTGACCGTGTTCCTGGTCGACAAAGGCACCCTGCAGGAATTCGTCTACCTGGAGCATGGCGCCCACTATGCCATCGGCATCCTGGCCGTGATCATGTTCGCCAGCGTGGAGTACGAGATTCCCGAATGGTTCACGGGCCTGTCCGGGGTGGCCTTCATCCTGGTGTCGCTGTGGTCATCGCTGCGCTACAAGAAAACCCAGGAACTGGAAGCGGCCGGCGCGCACTGATACAATTTCGACAACCCTGTACTCCTACCCCACCATGACCAAACGCCCGCTCGTCGTTTTGCTTGCCGTCCTTTCCGCTGTTGTCGCCCTGTTCGCCGTGTACGTCTGGTTCACGCTGCACTGGTCGTATTCGGAGGGCGAACGGGCGGGCTACCTGCAGAAGTTCTCCAAGAAGGGCTGGATATGCAAGACGTGGGAAGGCGAAATCCTGCTGTCGAGCATGCCGGGCGCCATTCCCGAGCGCTTCGCATTCTCGGTGCGCGACGACGCCGTCGCCCAGCAGCTGATGGCCGCCATGGGCAAGCGCGTGCAGATCAGCTATGAACAGCGCAAGGGCGTGCCCACCAGCTGTTTTGGCGAGAGCGAA
>JBKHWY010000332.1:0-5509 GCA_046566285.1 Gammaproteobacteria bacterium
GAAGCCTTCCCTCCGAGCGCTCCCGGATTAAGCACGTTCCTCGGCTCGCCCCTGGCGAAATCGACGATATTCTGGAACGCCGCGCCGAAATACAGTTCGTAGCCATCCTTTTCCACATAGCCCAGGTGCGGCGTGGCCAGCACCGTCGGGATACGCAGCAGCGGCGCGTCCACCGGCAGCGGCTCGCTGGCGAACACATCCAGCGCCGCGCTGAACGGACGCCCGCGCCGCAGCGCTTCTTCCAGGGCGTTGTCCGCCACCAGCTCGGCCCGGCTGGTATTGACGAACAGGGCCGTGGGCTTCATGCGCGCGAAGTCGTCCGCGTTGACGAGCGCGCGGGTGGCGTCCGCCAGGCGCAGGTGCAGCGTCAGCACGTCCGCTTCTTCGAACAGCTGGGCGCGGCTGCCCGCCGCTTCGAAGCCATCGGCGCTGGCGCTGGCCCGGCTGGCTTCGCTGCCCCACACCAGCACCCGCATCCCGAACGCGCGTCCGTAGCCGGCCACCAGCCGGCCCACCCGTCCATACCCCCAGATCGCCAGCGTGCGTCCATGCAAGCCCGTGCCGATGCCGTTCAGGATGGGATTGACCGACGCCGTCTGCCATTGCCCGGCTTTCAGGTTGTTGGCGTAGGCCAGCAGCTTGCGCGTGGCGGCCATGATCAGGGCCCAGGTCAGCTCGGCGGTGGGCACGGGCGAGCTGGCGCTCTCGGTGATGACAACGCCCCGTTCGGTGGCCGCAGCCACGTCGATGTGGCCGCTGGCCCGGCCGGTCTGGGCAATCAGCTTCAACTGGGGCAGGCGCGCCAGCAGGGCGCGGGTGATCGGCGTGCGTTCGCGGATCAATACCAGAGCGTCGAAACCGGCTAGGCGGATGGCCAGTTGACCCAGTCCGCGCGTCGGATTGTTGTAAATCTTGACATCAAAATTCTCCAGTTTCCGGAAGCAGTCCAGCTGCCGCACCGCATCCTGAAAGTCGTCAAGAATGGCTATTTTCATTGTCTTTAACAGAAGTTACCAAAAAGTTCGTAGGGAAATAACAGGATTGGCGCAATCCCAAATAGCTTACTACTTTAGTCAACCAATATTCCTACATTTTCGTTGCTCGGGCATTCAAAACAGCTAATAGCAGGTGTACAATCGGCCCCTAATTTTCGTTTTTGACTCCAATTTTCATTGCAGAGTCAAGGACTTGCATCATCGTTCCACGCCCTGTCGTCCGGGCTGGGCGACAAGACCGCCGTATCGCCGGCCCCTACAAAATGGGTGGCCCTGAGCGCAAGCACCACTGCTGACGACGATCCTGCCGTGCCGGGAACACGATAAGAATTCTTATTGGCATTGGAGGTACTATGAATCAGCTCGTAATGGGTGGCGTTGCTACTGTGAACGCCCCAGCTTACATCAAACACCAACAGCTCATCGATTGGGTGCAGGAGATCGCCGCCCTGACCAAGCCGGACCGCGTCTACTGGTGCGACGGCTCGCAGGAAGAGTACGACCGCCTGTGCGCCGAGATGGTCGCTGCCGGAACGATGAAAAAGCTGAACCCGGAAAAGCGTCCCAACTCCTACCTGGCCTGTTCCGATCCGTCGGACGTGGCGCGCGTCGAAGACCGCACCTTCATCTGCTCGGCCACCAAGGAACAGGCCGGCCCCACCAACAACTGGACCGATCCGCTGGAAATGCGCCGCACCCTGAACGGCCTGTTCGACGGCTGCATGACGGGTCGCACCATGTACGTGGTGCCGTTCTCGATGGGTCCGCTGGGCTCGCCGATCGCCCACATCGGCATCGAACTGTCCGATTCGCCCTACGTGGCCGTCAACATGCGCATCATGACGCGCATGGGCAAAGCCGTCTACGACGTGCTGGGCAAGGACGGCGAGTACGTGCCTTGCGTGCACACCGTGGGCGCCCCGCTGCGCGCCGGCCAGAAGGATGTGGCATGGCCATGCAACCCGACCAAGTACATCGTCCACTATCCGGAAACCCGTGAAATCTGGTCGTTCGGCTCCGGCTACGGCGGCAACGCGCTGCTGGGCAAGAAGTGCTTCGCGCTGCGCATTGCGTCGAACATGGGCTACCAGGAAGCCCAGCAGGGCGGCACCGGCTGGTTCGCCGAGCACATGCTGATCCTGGGCGTGGAATCCCCCGAAGGCAAGAAGCACTATGTCGCCGCCGCCTTCCCGTCGGCCTGCGGCAAGACCAACTTCGCCATGCTGATCCCGCCGCAAAGCTTCGGCGGCTGGAAGATCACCACCATCGGCGACGACATCGCCTGGATCAAGCCGGGCGCGGACGGCCGCCTGTACGCCATCAACCCGGAAGCGGGCTACTTCGGCGTGGCGCCGGGCACCAACGAAAAGACCAACTTCAACTGCATGGCGTCCATGCGTGAAAACACCATCTTCACCAACGTCGCGCTGACCGACGACGGCGACGTGTGGTGGGAAGGCCTGACCAAGGAAGCCCCGGCGCACCTGATCGACTGGCAGGGCAAGGACTGGACCCCGGCATCCGGCACCAAGGCCGCGCACCCGAACGCGCGCTTCACCGTGGCCGCGACCCAGAACCCGGTGATCGATGCGGCCTGGGACGATCCGGCCGGCGTGCCGATTTCTGCCTTCATCTTCGGCGGGCGCCGTTCGACCACCGTGCCGCTGGTGACCGAGGCGCGCAACTGGATCGAAGGCGTGTACATGGCTGCCACCATGGGCTCCGAGACCACCGCCGCCGCCACCGGCCAGCAGGGCGTGGTGCGCCGTGATCCGTTCGCCATGCTGCCCTTCATGGGCTACAACATGAGCGACTACTTCCAGCACTGGCTGGACATGGGTCCCAAGCTCGAGGCGCGCGGCGCCGCGCTGCCGAAGATCTACTGCGTCAACTGGTTCCGCACCGATGCCGAAGGCAAGTTCGTCTGGCCCGGCTTTGGCGACAATATGCGCGTGCTGAAGTGGATGCTGGAACGGATCGACGGCCAGGCGGCCGAGGGCGCGGAAAACGTGTTCGGCGTGACCCCGCGCTTTGCCGACCTGAACTGGGATGGCCTCGACTTCACCCAGGAACAGTTCGACACCATCACCTCGATCGACAAGGATGCCTGGCGCGAGGAACTGAAACTGCACGACGAGCTGTTCACCAAGCTCGCCTACCACCTGCCAAAAGAGCTGGTCGACACCAAGGCAGCTCTGGAACAGCGACTGGCGTCATAAGCGTCAGCCCCAAGTGAGAAGAAACGGCGCCCTGATCGGCGCCGTTTTTTTTACCTACGGTGCTTTGATTTCGCCCGTGAAGTGGCCCTTGAACACCAGCTCGGACAACGGCTGGCGCTGGGACGGACCTTCGCGCTTCTGCAGCGCCTCCGACAGCACCGACACCTCGCCCTGGTAGCCGATCGCCACCGCCGCCTCCACCTTCAGGTTGTCGGGCAGCTGCAGCACGGTCGGTACCTTCTCGAATTCGATCCCCGCCATGCCGTGCGCGATCAGGCCCATGCTGTGCGCCTGCAGCGACAGGCTCATGAACGCCGACCCCGCGTCGAAGCTGTGCGTGATGTTCTGGCGCGAGCCGTCGAAGGAAGTCACCGACGTGATGATGATCAGCGCGCCCGCGTTCTTGGCCCAGCCCTCGTTGAACGGCACCAGAAGGCTCAGCAGCGTATCGAACTGCGGCTCGCCCCGTACGCCATAGAAAAAGCGCCACGGCTGGAGGTTGGAAGCCGACGGCGCCCAGCGCGCCGCCTCCAGCACGGTCAAGACCTGCTCTTCCGACACCGGACGGTCGGAAAAGGCACGTGGCGACCACCGCTCCAGGAATTGCCCGGCGATGGGATAATCGGAACTGCGTGTATTGACGGTCATATTTTCTCTCTTGGCGAATGATGCGCAGGCATACAAGTACGGCCTGCGTGGTCCAATCGAGCATAATAGCGCTTCGACATTAAACCGGTTGCGCGCTTTTTGCTCGCGCGACCATACTTTATTGAGCCCCTACCGTGACACAACCGACCGCACCTGATACCGGCCTCCCCCTCGACATGACCATCTTCGGCGGCATGGGGGACCTGGCCATGCGCAAGCTCCTGCCGGCCCTGTACATGGCTTACCTGCACGGCAACCTGCCTGCCTCCACCCGCATCCTGTCCACCGGACGCCAGAGCTTTGCGCGCGAGGCCTACCTGGCCCACGTGGAAGCGCATTCGCGCACCTTCATCGCCAGCGAGAATTTCAACAGCAAGACCTGGGACGGCTTCCTGCAGCTGCTCGAATACGTCCAGCTCGACGTCCAGGCCGCGCCCGACTTCTCCGCCCTGGCCGCGGTGTCGCGCCCCGGCGCCGAGCGCGTGTTCTACCTGTCGACCGCGCCCTCGCTGTTCACCACCATCTGCGAGAAGCTCGCTGCCGCCGGCCTGGTCGATGCGCAGGCGCGCGTCGTGCTGGAAAAGCCGCTGGGGCGTGACCTGGCCTCGGCGCAGGAAATCAACGACGCGGTGGGCCGCCACTTCAGCGAGTCGCAGATCTACCGGATCGACCACTACCTCGGCAAGGAGACCGTGCAGAACCTGATGGTGCTGCGCTTCGGGAACTCGATCCTCGAACCCCTCTGGCGCGCACCCAACATCTCCAGCGTGCAGATCACCGTGGCCGAGGAACTGGGCGTGGGCACCCGCGCCGGCTTCTACGACGGCACCGGCGCCATGCGCGACATGGTGCAGAACCACCTGCTGCAGCTGTTGTGCATCGTGGCCATGGAGCCGCCCACCTCGCTGGCGCCGGACGCCGTGCGCGACGAGAAGCTCAAGGTGCTGCGTTCGCTGCGCCGTTTCGGCCTGGCCGACATCGCGCGCGACACCGTGCGTGGGCAGTATGGGCACGGGGTCAGCGGCAACAAGGAAGTGCCGGGCTACCTGGAAGAGCGCGACGTGCCGGCCGATTCGACTACCGAGACCTTTGTCGCCCTGCGTGCGCACGTCGATACCTGGCGCTGGTCCAAGGTGCCGTTCTACCTGCGCACCGGCAAGCGCATGGCGCGCCGCTCGTCGAAGATCGTGATCGAATTTGCCAATCCGCCGTTCCCCCTGTTCCCCGGCGCGCCCGGTGGCGTGGCCAATCGCCTGGTGATCGAACTGCAGCCCGAGGAAGCGATCAAGCTGCAGATCATGGCCAAGCAGCCCGGCAGCGGCATGCAGATGCAGCAGGTGGCCTTGAACCTGGACCTGCAGTCGGCCTTCCAGCAGCGCCGCGCCGAAGCGTACGAGCGCCTCTTGATCGACGTGGTGCGTGGGCGCCTCACCCACTTCATGCGCCGCGACGAACTGGAAGCTGCGTGGGAATGGGCCGACCCGATCATCAACGGCTGGGCCACGCTGGGCGAAAAGCCGCACACGTATGCGGCCGGATCGTGGGGGCCGTCGGAATCGTTCGCGCTGCTGGCGCGCAGCGGGTTTAGCTGGGTCGAGTAAGCGCTTCTGCCTTACAGGGATGTCGCAACAATCACGCTGACACCCT
>JBKHWY010000333.1:0-5507 GCA_046566285.1 Gammaproteobacteria bacterium
ACAAGCGCAGGACCGGCGTGTACCTGTCGATCCTCGGGGTCGGCATGGGCAACCTGAACGATGCCCTGATCCAGCGCCTGGCGCAATCGGGCAATGGGAATGCCGCCTACATCGATTCGCTGCTGGAAGCGAGGAAGGCCATGAGCGAGGAATTCGGCTCGACCATGTTCCCGATCGCGAACGACGTCAAGGTGCAGGTGGAATTCAACCCCGCGCAGGTGGCGGCCTATCGCCTGATCGGCTATGAAACGCGGATGCTGGCGCGCCAGGACTTCAAGGACGACAAGGTCGATGCGGGCGACCTGGGGGCCGGCCACACGGTGACGGCGCTGTATGAGATCACCCCGGCCGCAGCGCGCACCGAACTGGTGGACCCGCTGCGCTACGGCGCCGAGCAGCAGGCCACGCCCGCCGAGGCAGGCGACGAGCTTTGCTTCGTCAAGGTGCGCTACAAACTGCCGGGCGCGCGCGACAGCCGCCTGATCGAGCACGCCGTGCACGCGGCCAGCGCCTACGCCACGCTGGATGCGGCGCCGGCCGAGCAGCGCTTCGCCGTGGCCGTGGCCGCGTTCGGGCAGCGCCTGCGCCACGAAGCGGACCTGGACGATTTCGGCTACGAGCGGATCGCCGCGCTGGCCAAGGCGGCGCGCGGGGCCGACCCGCATGGCTATCGCGCGGAGTTCATCAACCTGGTACACAAGGCCCAATCGCTCAGCAAGACCGGACGGTTGGCGAAGCGCTAGCGAAGCGCCGGCAGGTGCGCCTGCGACCGCGCGCCATGGCGCCAAGGAGCAGCAGGCCAGCGCAGCGCTGACGCCATCATCCGGCACAAGGTCGATGACGGTCCGCTTGAAGTTACTGAGGCTGGCGGTCGCGCCGCGAATTTCAAGAACGGGACAGGAACGGCCTGGCCCGCCCCTCGATGCGAAGGCAGCCCCCTTACATCGCCCCCACCAGGCTGGTCACACGGATGGTCTTGGTTTCCGGGATCTCGTTATGCGACAGCACCTTCAGCTGCGGCAGCGCGCGGCGCAGGAAGCGTGACAGCAGCGCGCGCAAGGGACCGGGCACCAGCAGCACCGGCGTCAACCCCATCTGCTCCTGCTGCGCGGCGGCCGCGCCGGCCTGCTGGGCGATGGTGTCGGCCAGCCCCGGCTCGATGCCGGCGCCGTCGCCGCCCTGCCCCATGGCTTGCATCAGCAGGCGTTCGAGGCGGTTATCCAGGGTCATCACGGACAGTTCGTTCGTGCCCGGGAACAGCTGCTGGACGATCGCCCGGCCCAGCGCCACGCGCACCAGGGCCGTGAGTTCGTTCGGGTCGTTGGTCTGGCCGGCGTACTCGGACAGCGTTTCGATCACGGTGCGCATGTCGCGAATGTGCACGCCTTCCACCAGCAGGTTCTGCAGCACCTTCTGCAGGGTGGACAAGGTGACGACTTTCGGCACCAGGTCTTCCACCAGCTTGGGCGCTTCCTTGCCCAGGTGGTCGAGCAGCGCTTGCACTTCGGCGCGGCCGAGCAGTTCGGAGGCGTGCGTGGTGATCAGGTGGTTCAGGTGGGTGGCCACCACGGTGCCCGCATCGACCACGGTGTAGCCCATGCTTTGGGCGTCGTCGCGCAGGCCGGCGTCGATCCACACGGCCGGCAGACCGAAGGCCGGATCGGTGGTGACCAGGCCCGGCAGCGTGCCGCTGGCCATGCCGGGATTGATCGCCAAAAACTGGCCGTTGAGCGCTTCGCCGGTGCCCACTTCCACGCCCTTGAGCGTGATGCGGTAGGCCGACGGGCGCAGTTCCAGGTTGTCGCGGATGTGCACCGGCGGCGCCAGGAAGCCCACCTCCTGCGCGAACTTCTTGCGGATGCCCTTGATGCGCTTGAGCAGTTCGCCGCCCTGGGTCTTGTCCACCAAGGGAATCAGGCGGTAGCCCACTTCCAGGCCCAGGGTATCGACCGGCATGATGTCCTGCCAGGTGGCTTCTTCCTGCTCGGGAGGGACGGCCGGGGCAGCCGCGCCGGGGGCGCTGCCGGCGGCGCCCGATTCTTCCTTGGGCGCGTTGGCGCGCTTTGGCAGCATGTGGTCGGCGCCGCCCAGCACGGCGGCCAGGGTCAGGAACACCAGGTTCGGCATGCCGGGGATCAGGCCCATGCCGCCGATGATGGCGCCGGTGATGTACAGCACTTCCGGCTTGGCGAACAGCTGGCCCACCAGCTGGGTGCCGATGTCCTGTTCGCTGGCCACGCGCGAGACCACGATACCGGCGGCGATCGAGATGATCAGCGAAGGAATCTGCGCGACCAGGCCGTCACCGATGGCCAGCAGGGTGTAGGTCTTGGCGGCGTCGCCGAAGCCCAGGTCGTGCTGGATCACGCCGACCAGCAAGCCGCCGATCACGTTGATCAGGGTGACCATGATGCCGGCCACGGCATCGCCGCGCACGTATTTCGATGCACCGTCCATGGCGCCATAGAACTCGGCTTCCTGGCCCACTTCCGCGCGGCGGCGGCGCGCTTCGTCTTCGGCGATGAGACCCGCGTTCAGGTCGGCGTCGATGGCCATCTGCTTGCCGGGCATCGCGTCCAGGGCGAAACGCGCGCCCACTTCGGCGATACGGCCGGCGCCCTTGGTGACGACGGTGAAGTTGATGATGGTGAGGATCACGAACACCACGATACCGACCGTGTAGTTGCCGCCAATGAGGAAGTGGCCGAAGGCTTCGATCACCTTGCCCGCGGCCGCGCCGCCGGTATGGCCTTCGGTGAGCACCACGCGGGTGGAGGCCACGTTCAGGGACAGGCGCAGCATGGTCGACACCAGCAGCACGGTCGGGAAGGCCATGAAGTCGAGCGGCTTGACCGTATAAAGGCTGGTCAGCAGCACGATCACCGACAGCGCAATGTTAAACGTGAAGAACAGGTCGAGTACAAAAGCCGGCAGCGGCAGGATCATCATCGACAACAGCAGGACGATGAGGATCGGCGCGGCCATGGCGCTGCCGCCGCCCTTCAGGCCAGCCATCCATGCGGGCATTTTCAAACTGTTCATGGTGTTGCTCCGTTGCTGTTGTCAGGCGTACTGTTCGACTTCTGTGATGCGGGGTTGTGTGGATCGAGTTCGGGCGGCACGGCCAGCTTGGCTGGACGGTCCGGATAGCGCTCGATGGCGCCGCTCTTGAATGCGCGCAGCTGGAACACGTAGGCCAGCACTTCGGCCACGGCCGAGTACAGCGCTTCCGGAATCTCGTCGCCGATCTCGGTGTGCTTGTGCAGCGCACGCGCCAGCGGCGGCGCTTCCAGCAGCGCGACCTTGTGTTCCTTGGCCAGTTCGCGGATCTTGGCCGCCACTTCGTCGGTGCCCTTGGCCACCACACGCGGGGCGCCACGCTGCCCGTCGGCGTACTTGAGCGCGACGGCGTAGTGGGTCGGGTTGGTGACCACCACGTCGGCGGTCGGCACGTCGGCCATCATGCGGCGCTTGGCCATCTCGCGCTGCATCTGGCGGATCTTGCCCTTGATCTGCGGGTTGCCGTCCGATTCCTTCGATTCCTGGATCATCTCCTGGCGCGTCATCTTCAGCTTGTCGGCGTAATGCCAGACCTGGTATGGCGCGTCGATGGCGGCCACCACGCCCAGGCCGCCGACGATGAAGAGAAACGCCTTGGCGATCAGGTCGATCATGTGGGTGCTGCCGCTCCTCAGGGGCTCGACGGCCAGGCCAAACACGGCGTCCTTCTGGCTCATCACCACCATGTACGCCACGCAGCCGACCAGGATGGTCTTGGCGATGGCTTTCAAGAGTTCGATCAGGGCATTGGTGGAGAACATATTGCCCAACCCGCGCATCGGGTTGAGCTTCATGAGATTCGGGGTGAAAGCCTTGGTGGAGAACAGCCAGCCGCCCACCAGCAGAGGCGAGGCCAGCGCCACGGCCATGATGGCAAAGGCCAGCGGCAGGCAGGCCATCATCACCTGGACGATGTCGCTGCCCACGCGCAGGATCATCGCGCTGGGATCGTAGATCTGGTCGCGGCTCATCGACAGGCCGGACACCATGGTCGCGTTGAGCTGGTGCGCCAAGTTCGAGCCGGTCAGCCACAGGCCGCTGCCGGCCGTCATCAATACGGTAAACGTCGCCAGTTCGCGCGACCGGGGCACGTCGCCTTCTTCGCGCGCCTGCTCCAGCCGCTTGGCTGACGCCGGTTCTGTTCTTTCTGCGTCGCTTTCTTCCGCCATCACCTGCTCCTATGCACAGATGACATGATGCGCGATGTTGCTGTGAGGCTATCAAAGGAACAGAGCGGAAAACGGGGCCTTTATCCGCTTCGATTAAGCGACGCTATCCCATCCATTGAATATTTCAACAACGAAATGTTCATTCCTTAATTGCAAGCTTGAGCCAGCTCAATTAAACTTCAACTATTGACCTAGTACGCTGCCCCGCCCCTGCATTGCGATCCGGTCTTTCGTTCAACTATCGCAATCAAAAAGTATGAAAATGTTCATGAAAAAGTGCATTCTGGCGGCAGCCATCCTCAGCCCGGCCCTCGCGCTGGCCGCTCCCCTCAGCCTTACCACCGCATCCGGCAAGACCTATTCCGTCAAGGTCAAGGGCAGCGCGGGCGGCGGCTCGGTGGGCCAGGCCAGTGCGGCCGACGTGACCCTGGGTGGGGTGGCCGCCAATCAATTGGTGTACAGCGCGGGTGTGAACCCGCAGCAGGGTGCGAACGGCAACACCAGCGGGTTTGCCGGCGCCTATGCGGCCAGCGGCAGCGGCAGCTGGTCGGACCTGGCCAAGTTCACCTCCGCGGCCAGCGCCACCAGCACGCTCAGCGGCCTGGTGCTGACCATGGCCTTCTCCCTGGCCGATACCCGCCACGGCAGCTGGAGCATCAGCAACAGCGATCCGGCCACCAGCCTGGCGCTGGACCTGGTGTTTGCCATGCACACGGGGGGCGGCTCGGGCGCCTGGCTGTTCGACAACTACCTGCTGGGCGCGGGCGCCACCGCCACCGGCAGCTGGGCGCTGAACCTGCTGAACCATGGCGGATCGCTGGCGGACTATTCGAACCTGACCCTGTTTGCACGCAATGCGGTGGCCACGGCGGTTCCACAGCCCAGCGTCCCCGCCCCGACGCCGCTGGCCTCTGCGGCCGAGCCGGTATCCACGCCCGCCACGGCGCTGGAGCTGCCCATTGGCGAATTGCTGGCCGCGCTGGAACAGCAGCACATCGACGTCATCGGTCAGGAAGTGGAGTTTGCCGTGGTGCCGGACAGCGCCCCGAGCGCTGCCGTACCGGAACCAGGCTCGCTGGCCCTGCTGGCAACGGCCCTCGCTTGCCTTGGGTTCAGCGCGCTGCGGCGCAAGCCGGCAGTGCTGCGCCGTTAAAATGACACTTCTGCAATAATTCCCTATCAGACAGTATGGGGAATGAGCGCCAAGTGTTATCCGACCAGCATGCCGAGCCCTCGGGCACGGAAGAATCGAGCACGCAAGCATCGAGCGGGGAAGAC
>JBKHWY010000334.1:0-5474 GCA_046566285.1 Gammaproteobacteria bacterium
CACAAAAGCAGCAGCGCAACGTCCGCCTCCAAATTCAGCAGACGCGCGCAACACCGTTTCGGTGGCGTATCGCCAGCGGCCGATTCGCCACCGGCCAGCCCACGGCGGGATACTTTCATCCCCACAAGTGCGTCCATGCTGGGCGCACCAAACAAAAAAGGCCTACAGCGCAAACTGTAAGCCTTTGATGATCCAACGAATTCTGGTGGGAAGTGCAAGTTTCGAACTTGCGACCCCTGCAGTGTGAATGCAGTGCTCTACCCCTGAGCTAACCTCCCGAAGCGGGGCGTATTATGACACAGCTTTCGCGCCGCGTGAAGGGTAAATCATACTTGCGCGTAACTTCTCCATAAACAGCTGCCTTTGACCTGCTTGTCGATGCCGCCCAGCACGCTTTCGTGCTCGCTGATCTCGTCGGCGCTGGCGCGTACGACAATCACTTCGGCAAGCGCCACCGCTTCCAGCAAGCCGGCCGCTTCCGCCACTTCTTCGATCACGTCCATCGACAGCGAATTCTGGCCGCGGGTCATGGCGAGGTAGACGTCCGCCAGCAGCTCGGCATCCAGCAGCGCACCGTGCAGCTTGCGGTGGGCGTTGGAGATGCCGTAGCGGTCGCACAGGGCGTCCAGCGAGTTGCGCTTACCCGGATGCATTTCCTTCGCGTGCACCAGGGTGTCGATCACGCTGCTGCAATGGTCGGTGAACGACGGCAGGCCCAGCAGGTTGAATTCGTGATTCAGGAAGCCCAGGTCGAACGGGGCGTTGTGGATGATGACTTCGGCGTCGCGGATGTATTCGCGCAGCTCTTCGACGATCTCGCAGAACTTGGGCTTGTCGCTCAGAAACTCGGTGGTCAGGCCGTGCACGGCCAGCGCGCCCTCTTCCGAATCGCGCTCGGGATTGATGTAGCGGTGGAAGTTGTTACCGGTGAGCATGCGGTTTTTCAACTCCACGCAGCCGATCTCGATGATGCGGTCGCCGTTGCGTGGGTTGAGGCCGGTGGTTTCGGTGTCGAGAATGATTTGACGCATGAGAATTCGAAAAGAAGTAAATAGCAATTAACGACGGCGCACCGTCTCGACGCCACGGTTGGCGAGCACGTCAGCGCGCTCGTTGCCGGGATGGCCGTTGTGGCCGCGCACCCAGCGCCATTGCACGGTGTGTTCCTTCTGCGCCGCATCCAGCGCCTTCCACAGGTCTTCGTTCTTGACGGGCTCCTTGGTCGAGGTCTTCCAGCCGCGTGCCTTCCAGCCGTGGATCCATTCGGAAATGCCCTTCTGTACGTACTGGCTGTCGGTGTGCAGCACCACCTCGCACGGCCGGGTCAGCGCGCCCAGCGCTTCGATCACGGCCTTCAATTCCATGCGGTTATTGGTGGTGTTGGCTTCGCCGCCGAACATTTCCTTCTCGTGGCCGTCGGCCACCAGCAAGGCGCCCCAGCCGCCCGTGCCCGGATTGCCCTTGCAGGCCCCGTCCGTGAAAATCTCTACCTTGGTCATCCTGTGTTCTTTACTCTCTTGTTCCTACTCGCGGTTGGTGGCCGGCACCGCCTGGGGCGCCGCAGCCGTCTTTTTGTTCCAGGCCGGACCGATGATGGTCATGCCTTTTACGCGCTTGATGGCATGCACCATGTACACGGCGCCCACGTACGGCCACCAGCGCGCGCCGGCCGGCTCCATGAAGGAAAACCGGTCGATCCAGCGTTCGGTGCGACAAGGCGGCGCGTAGCAGCCGAAGTGACTGCGGGAAACACCCAAATTCAGCAATTTTAACCTGTCTTTCATACGCGGCATAGAGATGAATTCGCCGGCTTCGGGCAGGTAGTGCGAGCGCGTCAGGCGCCCCACGCCCTGGCGCAGCCCCCACAGGCTGGCGGGGTTGAAGCCGCAGATGATGACCTGCCCTTCGGGAATCAGGACGCGCTCGACTTCGCGCAGCACCTGGTGCGGTTCGGCCGCGAACTCGAGCACGTGCGGCAGCACGACCAGATCCAGGCTCTGGGAGGCAAACGGCAACTCGGCGAAATCGACGGCCACGGCAATCTGTTTGCCGCCGGGCATACGCGCCAGCTGCTCGACCGACGAGGTGCGGGTGGCGGCCTGCCATTTGTTGGGCATGCGGCTGGCGGCCAGCGCGTCGATCTGCGGCAGGCCGATCTGCACGGCATTGAAGCCGAAAATGTCGACCGTCAATGCGTCCAGGCAGCTCTGTTCCCAGTTGCGCACGTACAGCCCGGCCGGCGTCTGCAGCCAGGCGTCGAGGGCTATAATGGACTTCTCGGATGCCGCGCTATCCATCGGTTCGCCTATCCTTCTGTCCAGTCAATCGAAAGTTCCCATGACGACTACGCCGCCACGCGACCTGAGCGTCATCGCCATCCCCGCGTTCCGCGACAACTACCTCTGGCTGATCCACAACGGCCGCCATGCGGCCGTGGTTGACCCGGGCGATGCCGGTCCGGTGCTGGCCGTGCTCGCCGAGCATGGCCTCGCGCTGACTGCCATTTTACTCACCCATCATCATGCTGACCACATTGGTGGCGTGCAAGAACTGCTGGCGCGCTTTCCCGTGCCGGTGTTCGGCCCGCGCGAGGAACACATTGCCGGGGTGACTGTGCCACTGTCGGAGGGCGCGCGCGTGCAGGTGCCCGGACTGGACCTGACCCTGCGGGTGCTGGACGTGCCTGGCCACACCCTCGGCCACATCGCCTACGTGCGCGAACAGGCCGATGGCCCATCTGGCGCGCATTGGCTGTTCTGCGGCGACACCCTGTTTGCCGGCGGCTGCGGGCGCCTGTTCGAAGGCACGCCGGCGCAGATGCGCGCCTCGCTGACCAAGCTGGCCGCGCTGCCGGACGACACCCTGGTGTATTGCGCGCACGAATACACGCTGTCGAACCTGCGCTTTGCGGCCGCGCTGGAGCCCGGCAATGTCGAGTTGCAGCGCCGCATCGAACGCGATACCGCGGCGCGGGCGCGCAACGCGCCCACGGTCCCGTCCACCATCGGCCTGGAGAAGGCGACCAATCCCTTCCTGCGCGACACTTCGCCCGAACTGCGCGCCACCCTGGCCGCGCATGGGCGCGCGACCGTGGACGCACCCGCCGGCGCCGCGTTTGCTGCCTTGCGTGAGTGGAAGAACAACTTCTAAACTGGGTTGGGGAACAGCGGCGTCCCTTCGCGCGACAAATCGCCACAAACATGCGCAGATCGGGCCGATTGTTATATCCAGCGCGGGCGAAAACGGCTAAGATGTTCCACTAGGAAACTATCGACACCGTTCATGAACTTTTGCCTGTCAGCCTGTCCGGAGCGCGTTGCAAGTCCGCCCGTCCAGCCGGGCTGCCTGCCGCATGTCCACGCCGCCTGAGTTGTCCGCGCGGCGATTGACTTCCCACTCCTGCGCGCCCTCCAACCCCGCCCTGCGCCGCACGCTCGCCCTGTCCGTGCGCGCCGCGGCCGCCCTGCTGTGCGCCGGCGGCCTGCCCCTGCGCGCGCGGGCCGAAGCACGTGCGGTCGCCATCGCCGTGGTGTTTCCGGACATCGGCGAACCGTTCCGCAAGGTCTTCACGGACATCATCGGCGGAATCGAGGATGAGGCGCACGGACGGGTGCACGGCTTTCCCGTCTCGGCCAGCCAGGACCCGGCCGAGCTGGCCGCTGCCGTGCGCCGCGCCGGCGCGCGGGTGGTGGTGGCGCTGGGCCGCCAGGGCTTGCGCGCGGCCGCCGGCGTGGAGCTACCGGTAGTGGTGTCCGGGGTGTCCTCGGTGCCGGACGGCGAACGCCAGACCGGGATTTGTCTGACGCCCGACCCGGCCCTGCTGTTCGGCCAGCTGAAAGCCCTGGCGCCCCAGGTCCGGCGCGTGCTGGTGGTCTACAACCCGCAACATAACGAATGGCTGCTGCGCCTGGCGCGCGACGCCGCCCGGGCCGCCGGACTGGAACTCAATGCCATGGAAGCGCGCGACCTGGCCAGCGCGGCGCGCCTGTACGAAAACGCGTTCGCGGGCATGGACGGCAAGCGCGAAGCCCTGTGGCTGCCGATCGATCCGACCACGGTCGATGAAGCCACCATCCTGCCGATCGTGCTGCGCGAAGCCTGGAACCGCAGCGTGGCTGTGTTTTCCAGTAGTTTCCTGCATGTCAAGCGCGGCGCCCTGTTCGCCTTGTATCCGAATAACGTCGAGCTGGGACGCAATCTTGGCAGCCTTGCCACAGGCATCCTGGCGGGCGAGGCCCCGCCGCGCGGAGTGTCTCCATTACGCGACGTGTACTCGGCGCTGAACCTGCGTACGGCCAGTCACATCGGTTTGAGCATTTCTCCCCGTGTGCAACGCAGTTTCACCTCCCTTTACCCGGAGCCATGACCGTAAAATGTCATTGGCTACAGTGTAAAATTATTTCCTTGCGGCTACTCGGCTCGCGTATACTCTTGCATTCCAACGGCAGCTGTCGGCCTATCGAAGGCTTATCCGGAATGCATGAACCATGCTGTAAAGCAATGATAAGAATTTTATACGTGCCCGGGCGCTGCCGCGGGACCTCAGCCTGGCTGCTCATGGCATGCCTGCTGCTGGTCGCTGCCGCCTTGTCCGGCCGGGCCCGTGCCGCCGACACGCCATCCACCCCGCCTCCCACCCAGTCGGCCGACCTGTTCGAGCGCCTCGATGCGCCGGCCAAGCCGGGCTACAACCTGCGTCCCGTCACCGCCAACCAGCTGGAAGACCAGTTGCGCCGCCCCGATGTCCAGGCCAGCATGGGCAAGGGCGCGCTGGCGGTGCTGTACCCGAACGTTTCCGAACCCTTTCGCAGCGCCTTCATCAGCATGATCCAGGGCATCGAGGATCGCACCCGCCTGCGCGTGCGCAGCTATGCGGTGGATGCGCGCGTTGATGGGGCCGAACTGAACAGCCAGCTCAAGCGCAATGGCACCCGTGTCGTCATCGCCCTGGGTCGCCAGGGACTGGCGCTGGCCAACAGCCTCGACCGCGACATCATGGTGCTGGTCGGGGGCGCGCTGCTGCTGTCGGATGCCGAAATCGTCAATGTCAACGGCATCAGCCTGACGCCCGACCCGGCGCTGCTGTTCGCGCGCCTGCGCGCGCTGCTGCCGGACATCCGGCGCGTGCTGGTGGTGTACGACCCCAGGAAAACCGAGTGGCTGCTGCGGGTGGCGCGCGAAGCGGCGCGGGCCCAGTCGCTCGAACTGGTGGCCATCGAAGCGCGCGACCTGGCCCAGGCCGCGCACGTCTACAGCACCCTGTTTGCCACGGCCGAGGCACGCCGCGACGCGCTCTGGCTGCCGCACGACACCACCACGGTGGAAGAGAGCACCCTGTTGCCGCTGATTCTGAAAGAATCATGGAATAGCGGCCTGCCGATTTTCTCCAGCAATGTATTGCACGTAAAAAAGGGGGCGCTGTTTGCCATGAGCCCGAACAACGTCGAGCTGGGCCGGGCGCTGGCCGCCTCGGC
>JBKHWY010000335.1:0-5464 GCA_046566285.1 Gammaproteobacteria bacterium
TGTTGAACCTTAAACGTATTTTTCGAATGAGTTATAACTAGTCAATGAGCGAGCGAACTTACCCTTTCAGGGCGTCCAGGTCTTCCACGTTGATCGTGTCCAGGTTACGGAACAGGACCACCAGGATGGCCAGGCCGATTGCCGATTCGGCGGCGGCCACGGTCAGGATGAAGAAGACGAAGATCTGGCCGGCCGCGTCTCCCAGGTAATGGGAAAACGCGATGAAGTTCAGGTTCACTGCCAGCAGCATCAATTCGATGGCCATCAGTAGGATGATGACGTTCTTACGGTTCAGGAAGATCCCGACGATCGAGATCGCGAACAGGATCGCGCCCAGGACCAGGTAGTGTGCGAGCGATAAGGTCATTTGGTTTCCTTGGTGGCGGCGTCGTGAGCTTCGGCGGCGGCGATAGCGGCCGCTTTCGACGCGGCGTCCAGCGCGGGCTGGTCGACCACGTCCACCTTGACGATGCGCAGGCGGTCGTTGCGCTTGACGCGCACGGCGTCGGCCGGGTCGATGGCCTTGGTGTCCTTGCGCTTGCGCAGGGTCAGCGCCACGGCGGCGATGATCGCCACCAGCAGGATCACGGCGGCGATCTCGAAGCCGTAGATGTATTCGGTATAGATCAGCTTGCCAAGTTCCTTGGTGCCGCCCAGGTTCTTCGCCAGGGCGCCCTCCTGGGGCTCGAAGCTCATGAAACCGCGCCACAGCACGGCGGCCATCTCCAGCACGATCACCACGCCGATGGCGGTGGCCATCGGCAGGTAGGACCAGAAGCCTTCGCGCATGCGGTCGATATTAATGTCGATCATCATGACGACGAACAGGAACAGCACCATCACGGCGCCGACGTAGACCAGCACCAGCACGATCGCCAGGAACTCGGCTTTCAACAGCATCCAGACACCGGCCGCGTTGAAGAAGGCCAGCACCAGGTACAGGGCCGCATGCACGGGGTTCTTGGCCGTGATGACGCGTGTTGCGGCAAAGATCATGATTGCCGAAAACACGTAGAACAAAGCAGTTGTAAATTCCATACTTAACCCAGGGAGAGGTGCAGATTAACGGTAAGGCGCATCGGCCGCGCGTGCCGCGGCGATGTCCGCTTCGTAACGGTCGCCGACCGCCAGCAGCATCTCTTTCGTGTAGTACAGATCGCCGCGCTTCTCACCGTGGTATTCCAGGGTGTTGGTCTCGACGATCGAATCGACCGGGCACGACTCTTCGCAGAAGCCGCAGAAGATGCACTTGGTCAGGTCGATGTCGTAGCGGGTGGTGCGGCGGGTGCCGTCGTCGCGCTGCTCGGAGGCGATGGTGATCGCCATCGCCGGGCAGACCGCTTCGCACAGCTTGCAGGCGATGCAGCGCTCTTCCCCGTTGGGGTAGCGGCGCAGCGCGTGCAGGCCGCGGAAACGGGGCGACAGCGGCGTCTTCTCTTCCGGGTACTGGATGGTGATCTTGCGCGAGAACATATACCGTCCCGTCAGCGCCATCCCTTTGATCAGTTCGGTCAGCATCATGCTGCCGAAGAAGTCTTTAATTCGGGCCATTTTTTTGAATCCTTACTTCCAAATATTCCAGGATGTTTGCATCACGCCTGCGACCACGACGAGCCAGACCAGCGTCACCGGAATGAAGACCTTCCAGCCCAGGCGCATGATCTGGTCATAGCGATAGCGTGGCAAGGTCGCGCGAATCCAGCTGAACAGCGTAGCGACCAGGAACATCTTGAGGAACAGCCAGAAGAAGCCGCCAAAACCGCCGCCAAATTCGAGGAAGGAGAACGGCGCCGACCAGCCGCCCAGGAACAGGATCGCGGTGAGCGTACCGATCAGGATCATGTTGGCGTACTCGGCCAGCATGAACATCGCGAACGACATCCCCGAGTATTCCACCATGTGGCCGGCCACGATTTCGGACTCGCCTTCCACCACGTCGAAGGGGTGGCGGTTGCACTCGGCCAGGCCGGAGATCACGTACACGATGAACAGGGGGAACAGCGGCAGCCAGTTCCAGGACAGGAAGTTGGCGCCATGGTCGGCGAAATAGCCTTTTTGCTGGGTGGCGACGATGTCCGAGAAGTTCAGGCTGCCCGACACCATCAGCACCACCACCAGCACGAAACCCATCGGGATTTCATACGAAATCATCTGGGCCGAGGCGCGCATGGCGCCCATGAACGAGTACTTCGAGTTCGAGGCCCAGCCGGCGATGATGATGCCGTAGACTTCCAGCGAAGTGATGGCCATCAGCAGCAGCAGGCCGGCGTTGACGTCGGCCAGCGCGAATTGCGGACCGAAGGGCACCACCGCCCAGGCGGCCAGTGCGGGCATGATGGTCATGATCGGGCCGATCACGAACAGGCCGCTGCTGGCCTTGGCCGGCACCACGATTTCCTTGAACAGCAGCTTGATCGCATCGGCGATCGGCTGCAGCAGGCCGGCGGGGCCGACGCGGTTGGGGCCGATACGGATCTGGATCCAGCCGATCACCTTGCGTTCCCACAGGGTGGCGTAGGCCACCAGGCCCATCAACGGCGCCACGACGCAGACGATCTTCAGCAAGGTCCAGGCCAGCGGCCAGACCGGACCGAGCAGGCCGGAGCCCGTGGTCTGGATGGTGTTTACGATTTCCAGCGCCATTATGCGCCCTCCCCTGCAGCTTCTACGTGTTTTTCAACCTGCACTTCGCCGAACATGGCGCCCAGCGCGGCCGTGGCCGGATGGCCGGCGGACACGCGCACGACGGTGGCCGGCAGGCGCGCATCGATGGTCGCGGCCAGCACGGCCGAACCGGCGCCCTGCGTGACCTTGACCTTGCCGCCTTCTTTGACACCCAGCTGGCTGGCCAGTTGGGCCGGCAGGCGCACCAGTGGCGCGTTGGCATCGGCGGTGCGCTGCAGCGGCTCGGAACGGCGGGTGATGGCGTCCACGTGATAGATCGGCACGTCGGCGATACGCTCGAGCGCGCCGGCCTGGCCATAGGTGGCGGCGCTGGCGCCCAGCTTCGACAGGTTGGACAGCTTGGCCGACAGGTCGGTGTTGCCCTTGCCGAACAGCTCATCGCGGATGGCTTCCGAGGTCTCGTACTCGAAACCTTGCAGGCCCAGGAGGTTGCCCAGCACGCGCAGCACTTTCCAGGCCGGACGGGTTTCACCCAGCGGCTTGCAGGTGCCGTTGAAACTTTGTGCACGGCCTTCGCAGTTGACGTAGGTACCCGAGGTTTCCGAAAACGGCGAGACCGGCAGGATCACGTCGGCGTACTCGAAGCCCATCTTGAACGGGCTCAGCGCCACGACCATCTCGGCGCCCTGCAGGGCGGCAACGGCCTGCTGCGGGTTGGCCGCGTCCAGCTCGGGCTCGGCGCCCAGCAGGACGTAGGCTTTCTTCGGCACGGCAAACGCGGCTTCGCGCTTGTTCGAGGTGGCCCCGGCCAGGATGCCGCCGATGGCATTCGCGCCATCGACCAGGTAGCCCAGCTTGGCGCCGGTGGTCTGCGCAATCCACTGCGCCGCCGCATGCAGCTTGGACGCTTGCGGATGCTGTGCCACCGCGTTACCCAGCAGGATGACGCTGGGCAGCTTGGCTTCGCCGGTGTTCAGGCTGGCGGCAATCGCCTTGGCGGCGTCGGAGGCTTGAATGCTTTCGAAGCCGGCGGGCGCAGCCACGCCGAACGAGCCTGCGACGGCAACGACGATGTCCGACAGCGCGGCCAGCCAGTCGGACGGCGCGGCGATGATGCGATTGGCGGTCGGGATCAGCTGCTCGTCATCCGACGCGTGCACGATCGACAGCTTGCCGCCGTTTTTCACGGCATTGCGCAGGCGGGTGGCCACCAGCGGATGATCCTTGCGCAGGAAGGAACCGATGACCAGCGCGCGCTTCACGTTCGACAGGTCGGCAATCGGCATGCCCAGCCATGGAGTGACTTCGCCGTCCAGGGCGAAATCGGTCTGGCGGAGGCGATATTCCACGTTCTCGGAACCCAGGCCGCGCATGGTCTTGCCCAGCAGGTAGAGTTCTTCCGTGGTCGCTTGCGCGGTGGCCACGGCGGCGATGCTGTCGGCGCCATGCTCGTGGCGGATGTTGCGCAGGCCATGGGCCACGTATTCCAGCGCGGTCTGCCAGTCGGTTTCCTGCCACTGGCCGCCCTGCTTGAGCAGCGGGCGGGTCAGGCGGGTGTCGTTGTCCAGCGCTTCGTAGGAGAAACGGTCGCGGTCCGACAGCCAGCATTCGTTGACCGACTCGTTTTCCAGCGGCAGCACGCGCATGACCTTGCCGCCCTTGACCTGGACGATCAGGTTCGAGCCCAGCGAATCGTGCGGGCTGACCGATTTGCGGCGCGACAGTTCCCACGGACGCGCCGTGTAGCGGAACGGCTTACTGGTCAGCGCACCGACCGGGCACAGGTCGATCATATTGCCCGACACTTCCGAGTCGATGGTCTTGCCGACGAAGCTGGTGATTTCCGAGTGTTCGCCACGGCCCAGCATGCCCAGTTCCATCACGCCGGCCACTTCCTGGCCGAAGCGCACGCAACGGGTGCAGTGGATGCAGCGGGTCATCTCGTTCATCGAGATCAGCGGACCGGCTTCCTTGGGCGGCACCACGCGCTTTTCTTCCGCGTAGCGCGAGCCCGACTTGCCGTAGCCGACGGCCAGATCCTGCAGCTGGCACTCGCCGCCCTGGTCGCAGATGGGGCAATCCAGCGGGTGGTTAATCAGCAGGAATTCCATCACGGATTTCTGCGCCTGCACGGCCTTGTCGCTGTGCGAACGCACGATCATGCCGGCCGTCACCGGCGTGGCGCAGGCGGGCAGCGGCTTCGGTGCTTTTTCCACTTCGACCAGGCACATGCGGCAGTTGGCCGCGATCGACAATTTCTTGTGATAGCAGAAGTGCGGAATGTAGGTACCGAGCTTGTTGGCTGCGTCCATCACCATGCTGCCGGGCGGGACCTCAACCTTCTTACCGTCAATTTCAATTTCAACCATGAGATTTCTCTGGCCTTAGATGTATGCGGGCACCAGGCAATGCTTGTGCTCGATGTGATATTCAAATTCTTCGCGGAAGTTCTTGATCATGGCGCGCACCGGCATCGCGGCGGCATCGCCCAGCGCGCAGATGGTGCGGCCCTGGATGTTGTCGGCGATCGAGTTCAGCATGTCCATGTCGTCCGCGCGGCCCTGGCCGTGCTCGATGCGGTGCACCATGCGGTACATCCAGCCGGTGCCTTCGCGGCACGGCGTGCACTGGCCGCACGATTCCTCGTAGTAGAAGTAGGACAGGCGCAACAGCGACTTGACCATGCAGCGGGTCTCGTCCATGACGATCACGGCGCCCGAACCCAGCATCGAGCCGGCCTTGGCGATGGAGTCGTAGTCGAGATCCGTGTTCATCATGACGTCGCCACGGATCACCGGGGCGGACGAGCCACCCGGAATCACGGCCTTGATCTTCTTGC
>JBKHWY010000336.1:0-5449 GCA_046566285.1 Gammaproteobacteria bacterium
GAAGCCTCGCTGGCGCGCGTGCTCAAGCGCGGCTTGTGGAGCGAGAAGGAAAGCTTTGGCGTGTCGGACGGCGTCAGCTGGACCATGGTGGAATTGCCGGGCGGCGCGTTCGAGGTCATCTTCAACGGCGCCAAGGTGGCCACGGTGAATTGGGACCTGACGGGCAAGCACAACCGCCTGAACGCGCTGGCCGCCATGGCCGCCGCGCGCCATGTGGGCGTGCCGATCGAGCAGGCCGCAGAATCGCTGGGGCGCTTCGTGTCGGTCAAGCGCCGCATGGAAGTGCGCGGGGTGGTGAACAATGTGACGGTGTACGACGATTTTGCCCACCATCCGACGGCGATCGCCACCACCGTCGGTGGGCTGCGCCAGAAAATCGGCACGGCGGGGCGCATCCTGGCCGTGCTGGAGCCGCGCTCGAACACCATGAAGCTGGGCGCCATGAAGGATGCGCTGCCGGGCAGCCTGAAGGATGCCGATCTGGTGTTCGGCTTCGGCAGCCAGCAGGCCCTCGGCTGGTCGCTGGCCGATGCGCTCGCGCCGCTGGGCAAGATCGCCCACAGCTTCGACCAGATCGATTTCCTCGTCAAAGCCGTGGTGGACGCGGCGAGGCCGGGCGACCATATCCTCGTGATGAGCAATGGCGGCTTCGGCGGCGTGCACCAGAAGCTGCTTGACGCCTTGGGCAGCGCGCCCGCCGCGGAGGGACAGGCTTGAAGCTGCTGTACCTGCACGGCTTTCGTTCGTCGCCGCGCTCGTTCAAGGCGCGCGTGGTCCATTCCCGCATGGCCGAGCTGGGACGGGCGGATGAGCTGATCTGCCCGCACCTGCCGGCGTCGCCGCGCGCGGCCATGGCGCTGATCCATACCCTGACCGACCGCTACGATGCAAAGGAGCTGGCCATCGTCGGCTCCTCGCTCGGCGGGTTTTATGCAACCTGGCTGGCCGAGCAGCGCGGTTGCCGCGCCGTGCTGCTGAACCCGGCCGTCGATCCGCTCCAGGACCTGGACCAGCATGTGGGCGTGACCACCGAATACCACTCCGATGCGCCGTTCGAATTCAAGCGCGAATACATCGAGGAACTGCGCGCACTGAAGGTCGATGCGATCACCCGGCCGGAACGCTATTTCCTGCTCGCCGCCACCGGCGACGAAGTGTTGGACTACCGCGACATGCTGCGCCACTACGCCGGGGCGCGCCAAAAAGTGATCGATGGCAGCGACCACGCCATCTCCGAATTCCCGCAGTATGTGGACGAGGTGCTGGATTTCTGTTTCAGTCCGCAGGAACGAAGCGCGTGAGGGCGCCCTCCTTGCGCGTGGCGCGCTGGCGGGCGCACGCGCCGCATGGCGCGGCGCGCCTGCACGCTTGGCTGGCATCAAGCGGCTCGCTGACGGCGCGCCTGATCGCCCACAGCCGCGCCTTCCGGGTACAGCGCCTGCACCAGCGCACCGCGCTGTGCCTGCTTGATGAAGCGCGCGCGATCGGCATGGCGCGTCCCGGGCGCGTGTGGGAGCGCGAAGTGCTGCTGCGCTGCGACGACGCGCCGGTGGTGTTCGCGCATACCGTGGTGCCGATGTCGGCGACCGTGTCGGACTGGCCGCTGTTCAAGGCGCTGGGCGAACGCTCGCTGGGCAGCACCTTGTTTTACGACCCGCTGGTTGCGCGCGGGGCACTTGAATTTGCCCGGCTGGGCGCGGGGCATCCGCTGCTGCTGCGCGCCAGCGCCGCCCTGGGTATCGAACCGCCGGCCGAACTGTTTGCCAGGCGCTGCCTGTACCGGCGTTGCCGCGGCGTGCTGCTGGTGACCGAGGTATTCCTGCCTGCCGTACTGAACCTGAAGGCTGTCCATCCAGCCGCTGAAACTGAGTCAAGAACATGAACGTATTTTTCGAAGAATCCGGCGACTTCAAGGTCGGTAGCGTGCTGTCCCAAGCCGGCGAGGCTTACCAGGTCGAGATGCCGAGCGGCAAACGCACCAAGGTCAAGGTCAAGGATGTGCTGGTCCAGTACGACAAGCCGGGCCCGGCCGAATTGCTGGACAGCGCCAAGGCCATCGCCCAGGACGCCGACCTGGAGTTTCTGTGGGAAGTGGCAGGCCAGGAAGAGTTCGGCTTTGCCGAGCTGGGCGCCGAATACTTCGGCCATGCGCCGCTGCCGGTGGAGGCCGCCGGCCTGATCCTGGCGCTGCATGGCGCGCCCATCTATTTCTACAAGAAGGGCCGGGGCCGCTACAAGGCCGCGCCCGAGCAGTCGCTGCGCGCCGCGCAGGCCGGCATCGAAAAGAAAAAGCAGCAAGCCATCGTGCAGGCTGCGTACGTGGAAGAACTCAAGGCCAGCAAGCTGCCGGCGCCGATGGCGTCCATGGTCCAGCAACTGCTGTTCAAGCCCGACAAGAACTCCATCGAATACAAGGCACTGGAAGCAGCCTGCGAGGAACTGCATACCTCACCGCAGCGCCTGATGCTGGCGGCCGGAGGCCTCAAGTCCGCGCACGAGCTGCACATGGCGCGCTTCCTGTTCGAGCACTTCCCGCGCGGCGCCGGCTTTCCCGCCGTGCCGGTGCCGGCGGCGCCTGCCAGCCTGCCGCTGGCTGACGTGGCCGCGTTCTCGATCGACGACGTGACCACCACCGAGATCGACGATGCCTTTTCGGTGGTCACCCAGCCTGACGGCACCGTGAAGGTCGGCATCCACATTGCCGCGCCGGGCCTGGGCATCCGTCCGGACGATGCCATCGACAAGATCGCACGCGGGCGCATGTCCACCGTGTACATGCCCGGCGACAAAATCACCATGCTGCCGGACGAAGTCGTGAATGCCTTCACCCTGGCGGAAGGCAAGACCTGCCCGGCGCTGTCGCTGTATGCGACGCTCAACCCGGCCGACTGGAGCGTGGTCGCCACCGAGACGCGCGCCGAGCTGGTGCCGATCGCCAGCAACCTGCGCCACAACGACCTGGACGAACTCGTCAACGAAGAGACGCTCGCCAGCGGCGCCGGCGAGTATCCGCACAAGGCCGAGCTGGGCCAGTTGTGGCAGTGGGCGCTGGTGCTGGAAGCGGCGCGCATGAAGAAACGCGAAGGCTTCGGCCTGAAACCCGAGCAGAACAACCGGGTCGACTTCAACTTTTATGTGGAGAACGATGCTGCCGGCGTGCCGGTAGTCTCGATCGTGCGCAGGAAACGCGGCGCGCCGCTGGACAAGATCGTGGCCGAGCTGATGATCTTCGCCAACAGCACCTGGGGCAAGCTGATGCATGACAGCGGCGTGCCCGGCATTTACCGCTCGCAGGGCGCGGGCGGCCCCGGCTGGGGCGCCAAGATGCAGGTGCGCATGGTGACGCACGCGGCTCCGCACCAGGGCCTGGGCGTGGACCAGTACGCGTGGAGCACCTCGCCCCTGCGCCGCTACACTGACCTGGTCAACCAGTGGCAGATCCTGGCCTGCGCCGAGCACGGTGTGACGGCCCCGCTGGTGGCCCCGTTCAAGCCCAAGGACGCCAATCTGTTTGCCATCGTGTCCGCATTCGATGCCGCCTACGCGGCCTACAACGAGCATCAGCAGAACATGGAACGCTACTGGTGCCTGCGCTGGCTGGCCCAGGAAAACGCCCGCCAGGTGGAAGCAGTGGTGCTCAAGGATGAAGTGCTGCGCCTGACGGAGATTCCATTGATCGTGCGCCTGCCCGGCATGCCGGCGGTGGCGCGCGGCACGGCCGTCAAGCTCGACGTGCTGCGCTGGGATGAGGTCGACCTGTCGATCGAAACGCGCCTGCTGGAAGTGCACGCGGAGGCGGCCGTGGAACTGGACGAGGAAGCGGAAGAGGAAGCCGACAGCGGCCAGGCCGCTGCCGAGGAAGCCGTGGTCGCCGAAGGCGCCACGGCGGTGGTTACGGAGGTGCCGCTTACGGACATGCCGGTCACGGATGGGGTGCTCTCGGAGGTGCCGCTGGCGGAGGTGCCGCTGGCGGAGGTGCCGCTGCCGGACGGGGCGGTGCCGGAGGTGCCGGCGGCCTGAGGCCTACCCTCTCAAGCGGCGCGGCGCCTGCGTGCAGCGGCGCCGTCGAGCAGCCCCAGGCCAACAAGCATCATCCCCCAGGTTTCCGGTTCCGGCACTGGAGTGGGCGGGAGGCCCGGGTCGGTCAGCGAGGCGCGCGTTTCCAAGGAAAAGTAACCTTGCTGAGCCACGGCGCCCGTGCTCAGGTAGGCCGACAGCTTGTGGCTGCGCTCGCCATCCGCCGCCGCAAATTCCTGCGACTGGTATTGTCTCCCATCGATGCCGGGAAGATGGTCGTCCACGGACAGCGTCAGGATCACGCTCGAGTAGGCGTCGACCGAAGGGGCGCGGTCGCGCCGCAGCGTAGCCTGGGCCGTCAACAGCAGGCCGGTCGAGGCGCTGAGCGTGAACGCGGCGCCACGGGTCGCCTTGCTGGTCTGCCAGCCTCCGTAGGGCGCGCTCTCGCTGAAGTAGGCGCGGGTGCCCATGCCTGTCGTGCTCAGCGAAGCGCTGGCGCCGCCATGCCCGACCGGGGTAAATACGCTGTCGTAGCCGGTAAAGCTGCCGGAGCCCTCGGACGTATAGGTGCTCCCTGGGAAGGTCTCGTTGTCGAACACGATGCTGGGCGCGATGCCGTCGTTCGGATCGAGGTCGATCAGCTCGATCTTGAACCCGCTGACCTGGGCCGATACGTCGGCGTGGGCGGCCAGGGCGGGGGCACTGGACAGCGTTGCCGTCAGAACCACGCTCAGGGAGGCGAGCTGTTTCGTGCCCAGGATGTTCGTATGGAGCAGTTTCATTGCGATTCTCCTCAGGGGAAGGCAGGGGTGGGCTGGGTGCGGCGGTTCGACGCTGCGCGGCGGTGCACGCAGGCGCCGATGAGCGCCGCGCCCGCGAGCATCATGGCCCAGCTGCCCGGCTCGGGCACCGAGCTGATCGGCGCGAACGAGAGGGCGCGCGTCAGCAGGTTGATGGAGCCCGAACGAGCCTGATCCCCGCTGTACAGATAGCCTTGCAGCCGAAAGCTGCCTTCCGTATCCACGCCCATCTGGGTCTCGTGGCTATTGCTAAAGCTCATCACTCCTGCGGTGCCATCGACGCTGTCGGCGAGCGTGCCGGTGATTTCAACCGCGGCCAGCGAAGCGATCCCGCCCACTTGCGCATGGATCGTGCCGAGCGCCGAGATGGCCAGGCCGGTATTGGGCGTGAGCGTAAAGCTGCGCGCATACTCGCCGCGGCTTTCCGCGTACTGGTCATCGTTGACGGCGGCGGTGATCACCGTATGGCTCGACAGGGCGGTGGCCGACGTGAACCCGCGGGTGTGTCCGAACGAGGCGCTGACCGAGGTAGCGCCTTCGTCTTCGACGATCTTCTCGTAGGGTCCCGGGCCGAACGCGCCCGCCACGCTCAATACATAACTGTACGGCGAGAGCGTCCATTCGATGGACGG
>JBKHWY010000337.1:0-5446 GCA_046566285.1 Gammaproteobacteria bacterium
CTCAATGTGCTCATGCATGTTGCTGACGCCCTCCAACGCTTCCGCTGAACACACTGCGATGTAGGGCGCAGCCAATTCGTTCCATTCATCCAGGAAGGCTTGGGCAGCGGGGCTCGCCGGATCGAGGGGAAGCGCGGCCTTGATCCGGGCACTGAGCGCCTGCCACTTCTTGTCATGCGCTTCGGCATCGAAGTCAGCCGGCAGCGCTTGCACTGCTTCCTGGAAGGCGTGTTTTTGCTTGTGGCTCATGTACTGTGAAGCCAATGCATCGAGTTTTACTTGAGACATCGCGTTTTCTCCTTGTCGTATCAGCGAGCAGAATGTCGCGACATCGATGGGCTCGCTACGCTCGATGCGGGACAGAATGGATGCAAGCAGTTCTCGCGCGACGGCGAGTTCGCGCTCGCGCGCCGTGAGTACCTGGATCTGGGCAGTTACAATCGAATGCAGGTCCAGGGACGGACCTGCAGTCATGGATTGGATTTGCGACAGCGTCAAACCGGCGCGTTTCATTGCCATGATGCGGTGCAGTGCCTCCAGCTGCGCTGCCCCATACTGGCGGCGCCCAGCGCCATCCCGAACAGGTCGCAAGAGTCCGCGGGCTTCATAAAATCTGAGCGCCCGCGCCGTCAACCCCGTCATGCGGGTCACTTCAGTGATGTCAAGTAGATCAGCCATTTTTTCATTGTATTGGCTGACGTAACGTCAACGTCAAGCGGTAAACACTTCACTTGTGTGGCGGTCGGATGGTGGGCGAGCGCTCGCGTATAATCCGGCGGCGCCGCCGTGGCGCTCCTCCACGCTTTCACCATGCACCTTCCCCACCCTGCAATCCCCGGCGCGCCTGCCGCGCGCATCCATTGGCTCGAACACGGCGAGGAACAGTCCGCGCGCTGGCGCTCGGAGAGCGGCATGCCGGCGCCAAAAAAGGTGGTGCTGGCGGACGACCGCATGAGTGCCGACATGGCCTACCGCCTGGCCTGCGAAGGCACCGCCCTGCTGTGGCGCGGCGACTTCCAGAATGCGCGCCAGATGCTGCAGGCGCTGGCCCGGCGCGCGGACCACAAGGGTGCCAAGGGCGGCAAGCGTGGCAAGAGTGCGCGGGTGCCCGCCAGTCCCGCCGAAGCGTTCCACCTGCGCCGCCAGGCCCAGGCCCAGCGCGCCCGCACGCTGGCCATGCTCTTGATTTCCTTCGACGCCGACTACCGCATCGCGCTGCGGCGTGCCCCCGACGTGGCGCAAGCCTGCCGCGAAGCCTACGGCGCCACCGACGCGCCCTTCGTCGCTTCCCTGCGCGAGCTCCTGGGCGTGATCGGCGCCCATGAGTGGCGCAAGAAAGGGGTGGAGATCGCCGCGCTGGGCGCACCCGATCATCCCGCGCGTATTCATCCTTACTACGGCGTGTTTTCGCCGATCCGGGGCGAATACCTGGAGCTGGTGGCGCAAGCCCCGCTGCCGCGCGATTGCGCGCTGGCGTTCGACATCGGCACCGGCACCGGCGTGCTGGCCGCGCTCCTGGCCAAGCGGGGCGTGGCGCGCATTGTCGCCACCGACATGGACGCACGGGCGCTGGCCTGCGCACAGGACAACCTCGAGCGGCTCGGCTATGCGGACCGGGTCGAGGTCCGGCAGGCCGACCTGTTCCCGCCCGGGCGCGCCGCGCTGGTCGTGTGCAATCCGCCCTGGCTGCCGGGTCGCCCCAGCGCGTCGGTGGAAGCGGCCGTGTACGACCCGGACAGCCGCATGCTCAAGGGTTTCCTGGCCAAGGCAGGGGAGCACCTGGCGCCCGGCGGGCAAGCCTGGCTGATCCTGTCGGACTTCGCCGAACACCTGGGCCTGCGCACCCGCGCCGAGCTGCTGGACTGGATCGATGCGGGCCAGTTGCGCGTGCTGGAGCGCCATGACATCCGCCCCGTGCATCCGCGCGCCAGCGATCCCACCGACCCGCTGCATGCGGCGCGCAGCCAGGAAGTGACGTCGCTGTGGCGCCTGGCGGCGAAGTAAAGAACCACACCGTAAAACCGTCGCATCCCATTGCGGATCCGCCCGAACCTCTGTACAATCCGCCGCTCAGACGCGGGGTGGAGCAGTCTGGCAGCTCGTCGGGCTCATAACCCGAAGGTCACAGGTTCAAATCCTGTCCCCGCAACCAAGATTCAAACGTGAGCCCGACTCCTGCAGCCGGGCTTTTGTTTTTATGGCGTGCTGTCAGTGCAGGCGATGAGAGATAAAAAAGATAACGCGACCTACGATCTGCCGGGCTTCGGGCCGGCGAGCGAGCCTGCCGCCGCCGATCTCGACGCTCCGCCCGCCCAGAAAGCTACCACGCGCCGCGCACGCCGCCCGGCCGTCAAGCAGGAGCAGCTGGAACTGCTGGAACCCACCGACGCCACCGGCCTGCCGATCTGGCAGCGCGACGACAAGCTCGACCTGACCGGCCTGCCCATCTGGGCCCCGGCCTCGGCCTGACCTTGCCACCAGTTCACCACCGCACACGGCCCTGTTAGACTGGGCCGTTGTTCATTGCGAAGCCCACCATGCCATCGACCGCCTTCTCTACCCTGCCCCTGTCCGAACGCTTCCTCGCCAACCTGGACACGCTCGGCTACCGCGAGATGACCACGATCCAGGCCGACAGCCTGCCGCACGTGCTGGAGGGGCGCGACCTGATCGCGCAGGCCAAGACCGGCAGCGGCAAGACCGCCGCCTTCGGCATCGGCATCCTGCACAAGCTGAACCCCGCGTGGTTCGCGATCCAGGGCCTGGTGCTGTGCCCGACGCGCGAACTGGCCGACCAGGTGGCCAATGAATTGCGCCGGCTGGCGCGCGGCGAAGGCAATATCAAGGTGCTCACGCTTACCGGCGGCGCGCCCATGCGCCCGCAGATCGCCTCGCTGGAACACGGCGCCCACATCGTGGTCGGCACGCCGGGCCGCATCCGCGACCACCTGGGACGCGGCACCATCGACCTGTCGCGCGTGCAGACCCTGGTCCTGGACGAAGCGGACCGCATGACCGACATGGGCTTCTACGACGAGATCGCGAACATCGTCAGCGCCTGCCCGGCGCGCCGCCAGACCCTGCTGTTTTCGGCCACCTACCCGGACGACATCCGGCGCGCCACCGAACCCTTCCTGCGCGACCCGGTGGAAGTGACGGTCGAGGCCCAGCACAGCGGCGAGCAGATCGAGCAGCGCTTCTACGAAGTCGGCTTCGACGAGCGCGACGAGGCCGTCGCCCGCCTGCTGCGCCACTTCAAGCCGGTCTCCACCCTGGCCTTCTGCAACACCAAGGTGCACTGCCGCGAACTGGCGGACACCCTGCGCGCCCAGGGTTTCTCGGCCCTGGCCCTGTACGGGGAACTGGAGCAGCGCGAGCGCGACGAGATCCTGGTGCTGTTCGCCAACCGCAGCTGCTCGGTGCTGGTGGCCACCGACGTCGCCGCGCGCGGCCTGGACGTCGAGGGCGTGACACACGTGATCAACTACCAGTGCCCGGAGGACGCGAAGACCTACGTGCACCGGATCGGCCGCACCGGCCGCGCCGGTGGCAGCGGCCTGTCGCTGACGCTGTGCGCGCCCAACGAGAAGAAATGGGAGCGCCTGATCGAGGAGTACCAGGGCGCGCCGGTGGCCTGGCATGCGCTCGATGAACTCGGCGGCGCCGACCAGGCGGCCCAGCCGGCGCCGATGGTCACCCTGTGCATCCAGGGCGGCAAGAAGGACAAGCTGCGCCCCGGGGACCTGCTGGGCGCGCTGACGGGCGACGCGCAGTTGAGCAAGGAGCAGGTCGGGAAAATCAATGTGTTCGAATTCCAGACCTATGTGGCGCTGGACCGCCACGTGGCGCAGGACGCGTTCCGGCGCCTCAATTCGGGAAACAAGCTCGGCCCGGATTACGGAAACATCAAGGGACGCAGCTTCAAGATGCGCTACATCGAGGTGTGAAAACCACACTCCGGGCAGCTGTTGTTATTTTTTCCTCCTTATTTCTGCAGTCCTGATGAAATAAAGCTACAGGATGGATGCGCTGGCGGCCCGAATCTGGCATTATTGCCTGACATAAACTTTCAGGGTCGAGACCGCCTCCATGAATACTGTCCACGTAAATGATAGCGAATTACTGACACAGGCATTTCTCAAGGGAGCCGGCTTGCCGGTGGACGCGGTCAGTGCCTTGACCCCGGAACTGATGGAACTGATCGGCGCGCTGCTGGCCAGCTCCATCCAGGGCACTATCGACCTCCTGGCCCTGCGCTCGCTGGTCAAGCAGGAAGTCAAGTCGGACGTGACGCAGGTCGTCATGCGCAACAATAACCCGCTGAAGTTTTTCCCCGACAGCCAGACGGTGTTAGCCCAGATGCTGCGCAAGAAGATGCCGGGCTTCATGGAGCCGCAGGAAGCCATCGAGGATGCGCGCCGCGACCTGCGCGCCCATCAGATGGCGGTGGTGGCCGGCACGCGCGCCAGCGTGGGCAGCATGCTGCGCCGCCTGCACCCGGAACGCATCGAAGCGGGCCTGGGCGAACCGAGCCTGCTCGACAAGCTCCTGGCCTCGCGCCGGGCGGCCGCCGCCTGGACCCGTTACCAGCGCAAGTACCAGAACACCCACCGCGACGTGGCCGACGATTCCAAGGGCGTGTTCGGCACCACCTTCCGCGAAGCCTACGAAAACGAAGTCCAGCGCCTGGAACGGGAGGACGCGTGAAAACGCGGAGCGTCACGGCATGAAGGCGGCGGGGATGGTCAAACTGAGCTGGGCCAGCGTGAGCCAGATCGGCGCGCGCGAGTCCAATGAAGACGCGTTGGGACGGGCCAACAGCGGCGAGTCGGCCTGCTTCGTGCTGGCCGACGGCGCCGGCGGCCATGCGGGTGGAGAAACCGCCGCGCGCATCGTGGTCGACAGCGTGCTGAGCTCGTTCGGCGCCAACCCCGCATGCGCCGAAGGCGCCCTGCTGGCCCACGCCCAGCGTGCCTCGGAGGCGGTGGCGCAGGCACGCCAGCGCACCCCTGAATTTCGTGACATGAGCGCCACCCTGGCGGCCTGCGTGATCGACTGCGCCGGCGCGCGCGCCCAGTGGGCGCACCTGGGCGACAGCCGCATCTACCTGTTCCGCCAGCAGCGCGTGCACGCGGTCACGCGCGACCACAGCATGACCCAGCAGCTGGTCGACGCCGGCCTGGTCAAGGCCGAGCAGCTGCGCGTGCACCCCAACCGCAACCTGCTGTGGGCCGCCATCGGCGCCGAAGGGGGCGAACCGGCCACGGTCAGCGCCCCGGCGCCGCTGCTGCCGGGCGACGCCCTGCTGCTGTGCAGCGACGGCCTGTGGGAATGGGTGCTGGAAGACCAGATGCTGGCCACCCTCGCCGCCACGCCCGACAGCCGCCACTGGCTGGACGCCATGTGCACGCTGGCCAGCGCCGCCAATGCGCGCGCCGGCAGCGTG
>JBKHWY010000338.1:0-5438 GCA_046566285.1 Gammaproteobacteria bacterium
AACAATGTGGTGGAGAGTTATGTCGCGCAATTGGGCGAGGCCACCTCTGCCGACGTCATCCTGGTTCCACATTTTGTCCGAACGATTGCTGCAATAAGTGCAGAGGAAATCGAGAAGTACGGGTGTCGTTACCCGGTCGATCGGCCCCACATCGCCGACCTCATCTCGATTGTCGCGCATTCCGGGATCACCGGGCGCCATGAGGCAATACAAAACGCTGACATCCGAATCCGCATCGATTTTCGTAAGCCGGACGGTGCAACGATAAGGTTAGCGTTCAAATCAATCCCCTCGCTCCCATCGAGCACGACGCTTGATGGGTTTGTTAATGGCAAGGATGCCAGCGCAAGCCGGACCCTTTTCGCCGAGCTAAGTACGTGGGTTAAGGTATTGCCGGCCCCAACCCGCATTATTAAAACCGACTGCTTCTGAACGTGCCTTGTCGGCGGTTGACGGAGCCGCACGGATGCCACTGGACGAAGAGTTCTGTACGGGCCGGTTCATCCAACTGCGCGACCGATCCATCGAGCCGAGAGTCGAACGCTGACGAAAAACTGTCAGTGCGCACTCGACTCCCCACTCCTGCCGCACGCGCCGCAGTCTTACTGCGGGTAGCGTGGCCTCAGGCGGTCGGCGTCGGCCACCGGGAACGGTGCGCCGAGCACGGTGGCGCCGCCGCGCGTGCGGTTGCGCGCCTGGCACTGGTGGGTGCAGACGGTCGCCGGCGGCGCCACCTCGGTCGCGTCTTCGCCCATCACCTGGCCCATGCGCCCGCCGCTGGCGACCGACCACTGCGACACGCCGCCGCAATGCAGCACCTTGCTGATGGCGCCGGTGCGCGTCACGATGTTGTTGGTGCATGCCGGCTCGGCGATGCGGTCTGCAAATTGCGGGCTGTCGCGGCCGACGAACTTGGGCGAATAGTCATTGCCGAAGTTGATGCGTGGCGTGACTTTCAACGTCGTGTCCTTGTACGCGACCGTATCGCCTTCGCGGTTGCGGAAATTGCGGTTGTCGTAGTAGAACGCGCTCTGTGCCAGCTTGTGGGTGAACACGGTCTTGGTGTCGTCGGCACGGGCCACTTCCATCTGGAACAGGCCGCCGTTGGCGCAGTCCTTGGCCTGGATCTTCATGGTCAGGCCCGGGCCGGTACGGGTCAGCACGATGTCGGCGGAGCTGCTCAGTTCAACGCTGACGTTGCTGTTGAGGGACAGGCCGCGATGATCCGGCAGCTTGCTCTCGAACACTGGGGTGGCCTTGCCGCCGGTGATGTCGAGCGGGTTGGCGGCGCCCGTCATCGTGTAGTTCAGCACGCCGAACGAAGCGGCATCGACGTCGAACTGGATGTACTTTCCTTGCACGCGGAATACTGATCCGACGCTGCCGGCGGCGACGCTCGCCGTTTGCGAACCGCTCTTGCCCAGCACGGTGAACCCGCCGCCCTCGCAGCCTTCGGAATCGGCTGCGAGCGCCGTCTGCGCCGAAAAAAGCAAGCCGATGCAGCACGCCGTGATCAATTTTTTCATTCTCTTCTCCAGTTGAGGATTGCGCCGGTCCTGGTGAACCGCGCGCTTGTCCATGTTCGTTGCGGGTCGTCGTCCATTCCAGCCCTGCCGGGCCGGGAATGTCTAGACCATGAGTACCCCGCCTTGACGAGAAGGTTCAATGCGCCGTGAAAATAATTAGAACTGGCGGCTGACACCCGCCGTCACCGTGCGGGCCGGCAGGGTCCCGGGCAGATGGTAGGGGCGCCAGGCTTTCTGGACGCCGCCCTGGAAGCGGTAGTTGCCAAGCTGGGTGGCCAAGGACAGGCGCAGGTCTGCGCTGTCGCGCTCGGTGTGGCCGCCGCTACTCTCGGCGCGCAGCGGATGCAGCACGCCGCCGTGGAGGGCCAGGGTCCAGCGTTCGCCGATCGGATAGCTGTGGTTCAGGTCGAGGTAGAGGCTGCCCCCTTCGCCATAGTAGGCCGGCGCATACGACAGACGCACGCTCGAACGGCGCCCCATCAGGCCGAGATGGAATTCGGTGTAGTCGAACTCGCCGCCGCGGCTAAAGCGGCTGTGGCTGACGCTGGCGTCCCAGGTCAGGGAGGCGCCGATGCGCTGGGAGCGGCCGCCGTAGGCCATCAACTGGCCTTGAGTCCGGTCGCCCAGCCTGACCGGGGAGGCGAAGGCGCCGAGGTACCAGCCCACTTCGCAGCCGGCCTCGCAGCGGGTGGCCCGATCGTACTCGAGCTGCACCTGCGCCACCGGGTGCGGCGCCAGCGTCACACCGCGCGCGGTGTAGGCCGACAGCAGGCTGACGTTGGCGCTGGTCTGGCACCAGGCGCTTCCTGCACTGCACAGCAGCGCGCAGGCTGCTAAGGTAAGACGGAAAGGGGCTTGGCTGAAGTAGGGATACATTGGCAGACGCAGGCATCGGTTGCCCGCTGGACTGCGGCGCATGCGTCTATGTTACCAGTCACGGCCGCGGCATCGAGCATGCGCCGCATCGCGCGCGCGTCAGCGCGGGGTTTCAGCTGCGCCAGCAGCGCGCTCAGCCCGCTGACGTGGGCCGCCGCATACGAGGAGCCCGACACCATGCCCCAGCCGGTCCCCGGCGTGCAGCTTGGAATATCGGTGCCGGGCGCCACCAGCATGGGGGGCAGCGCCGCGCGCCGTTCGCCGCCGCGGCCGACCGCGATCACGCCCGGCATGGAGGCGGGAAAACCCCCATCGGCACGCTGCGGGTCGACCGCCCCGATCACGATGACGCCGCGCGCCATCGCCGCATCGAGCAGGCTGTGCAGCAAGCGGTCCGGCGGGCCGCCGAGACTGAGGTTGATGATGCGGGCATCGTTCTCCAGGGCGAAGTTGATTGCCTTCCCCAAGGTGAAGCTGTTGCAGCGGGCCGGCTGGCGCGCCGCTTCCCAGCAGGCGCGCAGCGCCATGATGCGGGCGCCGGGGGCGATGCCGGCGATGCCCACGCCATTGCCCATCTGCGCCGCGATGACCCCGGCCACGGCGGTGCCATGCCTTTCGGCGGCATCCGGCAGGTCATCGACGAAGTTGCGCCGCAAGGCGAGCTGTCCGGCCAGGTCGGGGTGGGCGGCGTCGACACCGCTGTCGATCACGGCCACCTGCACGTTGCGCCCGGTGCTGATGCGGTGCAGGTCGGCCAGGCGCCAGTCGTGCGCCGCCGGCTGGATGGGATACAGCGGGTCGGCCGTTCCCAGCGCCTGGTAGTCGGCAATCGGCTGGGCCCACACGACGCGGGCATCGTGCGCCAGCGCGTCCAGCACGCGCTCGAGCGGCGTGCTCCCGGTTTCTTCCATCAGGAAGCAATCGACGCCGATGGCCGGCATCGACCAGTTCTCGCGCAGACGCAGGCCATGGCTGGCCGCCAGCTCGCGCGCCAGGCGGCGCCGTCCTTCGCTGCCGCTGTCCTCGTTGTAGCCGCCGCCATAGGCGCCGCCGGCGTGGAAGTGCTGGGGCGGCAGGCGCAGCATGACCAGCACCTGTTGCGGGGCCGATGCGGCGACACGCACCTGCGCCGGGCCGGCGCTTTGAGCCAGTGCGCCCAGCATCACGGCCAGGCCGATGATCAATACGAGCAGGCGTTTCACGGCTGCCCTTGCGCGCCCTCGAGCACTTCGGCCAGCGTGACGGCGCGCTCGGCGCGCAGGCGCGCCACCATCGCGGCCGGCGCATCGCCGGTGTCGAGCAGCCAGGCGCCGGTAGCGGTCGGCCCGCCGACCACGCGCGCACCGCTGGCCAGCACGATGCGCCGCACTTCACGCTCAGGGGTGTCGGGATTGAAGGTCACCACCAGGCTGCTGCGCGCGCTCTCGCCGGCGCCCAATACGCGGTAGGCGCCGGGCTGCGTTTCCGGGCTTGCGCCCGGCCGGATCAGCAGCGTTCCCAGGATGACGATGGCGCCGAACTGCAGCGCGACGGCGGCGCGCAGCCAGCTGCGGTCGTTGGCCGCCAGGCGCGCGCGCCATCCAGGCATGACCGGTGCGGGTGCGGGCGCCTCTGCCAACGCTGCCGGCGCATCGAGCTGCGGCAGCAGGCGTGCCAGCGCGGCGCCCGGGTCGAGATCGGGTGCGCTGGCCGTGCCGGCGGCGCGCAGCGTGTGCAGCGCGGCGAGGTCGGCGCGGCAAGCGGCGCACACCTGCACGTGGGCTTGCGCCCGTTCGAGTTCGGTCCCGCTCAGGCTGCCGTTCGCCAGCCAGGGCAGCAGCTGCTGGGTTTCATGGTGGGCATGGGTGCTCGCGTTCAAGGTCGTTTCTCCAGCTGGTCGTCGAGCAGGGCGCTCAGGCGCTTACGCGCGTGGAACATCCGCGTCTTCACGGTATTGACCGGACACTCCATGATTGCTGCGATTTCCGTATAGGTCATGTCATGATAGAACGTGAGCTGGAAGGCGATGCGTTGCGCCAGCGGCAGCGTGGCCAGTGCGGCATCGACGGCCTGCGCCAGCCGTTGCTGGTCGAACTGCCAATCCGGACGGTCGCTGTCCTGCGATGCCTGTTCGTCGGTACTGTCCTCGACCGGCATGTCCAGTGCTTGGAAGGCCTTGCAGGCGCGCCGGTAGGCGATGGCGAACACCCAGGTCGATACCCTGCTGCCGCCATCGAAACTCGCCGCCGTGCGCCAGACCACCAGCAGCGTGTCGTTGACAATTTCTTCGATGAGGGGCGCGCTGCGCGTCATGCGGTGCAAAAAGCGCGTCAACCTGGGGAAATAGGCGCGATACAAGGCCTCGAAGGCGCGCCGGTCGCCGCCCGCCACCCGACCGATCAGGCAAGCTTCGCCCTCCGGCGTCCTGGCCAATATGGTTGTGTCATCGCTGCGTCGGTCCACTTACTTGCTCTCCGTTTTCCCGTGTGTACCTGTTTGAATGGGAAGGGTTCAATGCTCTGTGCAATTTTTTTGCGTCGTGCGGGGAATCGGCGATTGTCGCATGGGTTAAGGTTGATTTCCATCTGGCAAATTGGAGGGTGACATCCCAGCAACGTGAGGACTGAAAATGGATGAACTTTCAAAAATCGACATTGTAAAAATCCTGAGGGAAAATCACGGCAGCATGGCGATCCCCGGTCGCTTGATGCTTAGCGAAGGCAGCACCGATTACGTGGGCGGCATGCCATCACTCACCGGGACACTGTTCTTTCGAGATGCACATACGTCTGCTGTGCGTGAGGCCATATGCGCATGCTTCAAAGAATATGAAACTGTCGCTGGCAAGTACCTCACCTGGCTTTGGAGAGAAGCACCGCCCGACGGTAAGGATTGCTTGCCCTACCGTGACGCCAAGCCCATGCCGGACTTGATGAAGACGCTGAACGAAAACAGTGCGGTCAGCTTTGGTTACACCAGCGGAAAACAGAGCGTAGACGCGGGGGAGTGGGAGTTCCAGGTATTCGGAATCCGTGGCTGGCAAGCAAAAATGCCCTC
>JBKHWY010000339.1:0-5427 GCA_046566285.1 Gammaproteobacteria bacterium
AGAACTCGCGCCCGCCCGTGTCGCTGGTCATGGTGCGCCCGTTGACGAGCACATTGTTGAATTCGGGTCCCAGACCGCGCACCGAGATGTAGCGGCCCTCCCCATTGTCGCGCTGGATCTGCACGCCGGTGATCCGCTGCAGCGATTCGGCCACGTTCGTGTCGGGGAACTTGCCCGCGTCTTCAGCCGACACTGCGTCCACCACGCCGTCCTGCAAGCGCTTGGTGCTGAGGGAGGAGCTGAGCGAAGCGCGGATGCCGCTGACGACCACCCTTGCGACCTCGTCGCCGTGAGCGGGCGCGCTGGGCGCCGTGGACGCCGTGGCCTGAGCCCAAGCGGGCGACGCCCCGACGACTTCGGCGATCAGGAGGGCCATGCTGGTCATGCGTAGCGTTGCGTTCATCGTGTCTCCGCCGGGTTGTTAGCGCCGAGTCATCATTGCATGAACGCGCGCCCCGGAAAGAACCGCGATGTGGATCGATCAACATTTTGATCAGTAAATGCTTGCCGAAACGAAAGCCACCCGACCGTCGCCCTAGCAAGCAATCCAGCATTTGGCCTGACCAATCAGCTCAAGTCATCTTTGAATCATGATCAATCATCATATTTTGGCCTGACCGGTTGATTTCGGCCTGACCACTCCTGTATATTCAACAAAGTTGCAATGTAATTACATCGATACCAGAAGTGTTATCAAACTGCCCTGTCAGCGTTACGCGTGTACTGCCTGCCGTTCCGGCAGGCAGGCCACACGTAACGCCGACAGAGCGGATCAAATCAGGAGACTGCATTGAACGAACAGAAGACCAAGACCCCGGCCGTATCGGCCATCACCCTCGCCGTGCGCACGCTGATGTCGGCCGGCTCGCTGTCCATGCTGGCCATGAGCGGCGTGCATGCGCAGGAAGCGGCCAGCGCACCGGCCGTACCCGCCACGGCGGCTGCACCTGCGGCAGCCCCGGAAGTCCAGAGCGTCGTCATCACGGGCTTTGCCGCATCGTTGCGCGGCGCCCTTAATCAGAAGCGCAATGATAGCGGTATCGTCGACGTGGTCAAAGCCGAGGACATCGCCAAGTTCCCGGACACTAACCTGGCCGAATCGCTGCAGCGCATTCCCGGCGTGGTGATCGACCGCGATGCCGGCGAAGGCCGCAGCATCACGGTGCGCGGCCTGGGTCAGGATTTCACGCGCGTGCGCATCAACGGCATCGAGGGCCTCGCCACCACCGGCGGCACCGACAGCTCGGGCGGCGCCAACCGCTCGCGCGGCTTCGACTTCAATGTGTTCGCTGCGGAGCTCTTCAACAGCATCACAGTGCGCAAGAGCTCCTCGGCCGACGTGGACGAAGGCTCGCTAGGCGCCACCGTCGACCTGCAAACCTCGCGTCCGTTCGACTTCAAGAAGTTCACCGCCACCGCCTCCGTCAAGGGCAACTACAACGAAACCTCGCGCGACAAGACCCCGCGCGTGGCGTTCCTGATCTCGGACACCTTCTTCGACCGCAAGATGGGCCTGTTGCTGTCGGCCGCCTACTCGCAGCGCAAGCTGTTCGAGGAAGGCTTCTCGTCGGTGAAGTGGGATAACGGTCCATCGTCGGGCGGCTTCTGCGCGCCCATCGGCGTGCCCGCCAACCCGGCCAGCTCCACCGCCACCACCTGCGGTCCGGCCGCCCAGGGCGTGCCGCGCCTGCCCGGCACGCCCGAGCAGATCGAGGCCTACAACACGGCCAGCAGCCCGAACAGCTTCACGCCCCGGATCCCGCGCTACGGCCGCCTGACGCACGACCAGGACCGCCTGGGCGTCACCGCCTCGGCCCAGTTCCGGCCCGTGACCGGCACCCTCGTCACCTTCGACATGATGTATTCGAAGCTGGACGCCTCGCGCCAGGAAGACTTCCTCGAAACCTTCTCGTTCAGCCGTGCGCTGGGCCAGGGCGGCAAACCCCAGACCAGCATCGTCGAAGCGCTGTACGCGCCCAACGGCTCGCTGCAGTATGGCGTCTTCAATGGCGTGGACGTGCGTTCGGAGTCGCGCCGCGACGAACTGACCACCACCTTCACCCAGCCCAGCCTGAACCTGAAGCAGGACATTGGCGAGTCGATCACGTTGAACGCCAATATCGGCCGCGCCACCTCGAAGTTCGACAACCCGATCCAGACCACCACCTTCCTGGACGCTACCAACGTCAATGGCTACAGCCTCGACTTCCGCGGCAACGACCGCCTGCCGAAGATCGGCTACCCGTTCGATCCGGCCCAGCCTGGCGGCGCGCTGACCATCGTGGGCGTGCCGGTGGTCAGTTCGGGCACGCAGCCCAACACCATTCCCAACACCCTGGCCAGCGAAATCCGCCTGCGCCCGAACGGCGCCAAGAACACCAACGACGTGGCCAACGTGAACCTGTCGTGGGAAGCCATCCCCAACGCGCTGACCATCAAGGGCGGCGCCGACTACAAGAAGTTCACCTCCTCGGTGTACGAATCGCGCCGCATGAATGGCGCCGAGACCATGTTCAATCCGCCGGCAGGCACCTCGATCGCCAGCCTGACCACCACGCTGACCAACTTCGGCCGTGGGCTGGACCTGCCGGCCGGTACGCCCACCTCCTGGGTGATCCCGAACCTGGAAGCCATCACCGCCGCCTACGACATCTACTGCAACTGCGTCAAGAGCGGACCGGCCGGCGGGCCGGGCGATTTCACCATGGGCTCCATCAACCAGCCCGTGGCGCGCGGCAGCAACCGCTCGGTCACCGAGACCGACAAGGCCCTGTTCCTGATGGGTGAATTCTCCACCGAGATCAGCCAGATGCCCCTGCGCGGTAACGTGGGCGCGCGCTATGTGCGCACCCACCAGGTGGCCACCGGCTACCTGCCGGCCGCCACCCCCACCGAGATCTCGGCCGACAACACCTATTCGGACCTGCTGCCCGCGCTGAACCTTTCGCTCGGCATCACCAAGGACTTCCTGGTGCGCCTGGCGGCCGCCAAGGTCATGTCGCGTCCGCAGCTGGCCTCCCTCACGCCTGGCGTGGCGATCAACACCTCGGGCCTGTTGACCATCACCAGCGGCAATCCGAAGCTCGACCCGATCCGCGCCAAGACCCTGGACACCAGCTTCGAGTGGTACTTCAACAAGGGCTCCTACCTGGGCCTGGGCCTGTTCTACAAGAAGATCGACACCTACATCCAGAACCAGACGCAGAACGTGGTGTACCGGAACACCGGCCTGCCGCTGTCGCTGCTGCCGTCGAACTTCACCGGGGATGAACTCTTCCAGGTCAATACGCCGCTCAACACCAAGGGCGGCAACCTGAAGGGCTTCGAGATCAACTACCAGCAGCCGTTCACCTTCCTGCCCGGCTGGGGCAAGAACTTCGGCGCGCTGATCAACTTCACGTCGGTCAAATCCAAGATCGACTACCTGATCTCGCCCACCAGCACGGCCACCATCACCGACGACTTGCTGAACCTGTCGCCGCGCGCCTGGAACGCCACCCTGTACTACGAGGACGGCAAGTTCTCGGCTCGCACCTCGGCCGCCTACCGCAGCGGTTTCGTCTCGCGGGTGCCGGGGACGAACAACAACGATGTGGAGGGCAAACTCAGCTCGATGAACGTCGATGCATCGATCTCGTACAAGGTGAACGAACAGCTCGATATCCGCTTCGAAGGCATCAACCTGACCAACGAACCGAACAACCAGTTCGTCAGCCGGGCGCGCAACAACCCGTACGTGTACCATGTGACGGGGCGCGAATTCGTACTGGGCGCGAGCTACAAGTTCTAAAGCAGGGACACGTTCTCAAGGAGCGAGCATGAAAGCAGGTGGCGCCGCGCGCGGCATGCAATATCTGTTCAAGGCGCTGCTGGCCTGCGCCGGCACCCCTGCCTTCGCGGGCGACGGCCTGCTGTTCTACCTGTCGGCCAACGGCGGCACCACCGCCGACGTGGCCGCGCCGGGCACGGCAGCGCCCACCTTCGATGCTGAGACCAGCGTCATTGCCGATGGCGCGCGCGGTCCCGGCATCCAGTGTAACGACCTGCAAAAGCTGGCCTGGCGGGCGCCCGGCAACATCTACGCGCAGCGCGGCACGCTGTCGTTCTACTGGCGCGCGCGCTATCCCGTCGGACCCACCGCCTTCCCGCTGTTCCGGGTCGCGTACGCCGACCATTCGAGCTGGGACATGACCTGGCTACGCATCGACTACAACGGCCACCATGGCTTCGACGCCTTCGTCACCGATGCGAGCCTGTCGCGCACGCGCGTGTCGGTGGACGTGAAGGACTTCCCCAAGCCGAGCGACTGGACCCTGGTGACCTTCAGCTGGGACGAAACCACCGGCATCAAGCTGTACCTGGACGGCAAACTGGTTGCCAGCAAGACCGCGCAGGCGCGCTACGACGCCGCGCTCGACCAGTTCGGCCCCCATTCGCGCGTCATCAGCCCGTACCAGGTGCAGAGCGACTACAACTTCACGCGCGGCGGCGACATCGACGAGATCCGCATCTACGATCATGCGCTGCCCGACGCGGAAGTGGCGACGCTGGCGAAGCTGCCGCAAGGCGACGCGTTGGCGGCCGCCAGCGGCGCACCCACCCGGCAGGAATACGCGGCCCTGCTGCACCGCTACGGCTGGGACGCCAAGGCCCCGCCCTACTATCCGGGCCGCGCGCTGGCCGTGCGCAAGGTGGAGATCCATGACGCGTACGACCTCAAACGCTGGTGGTGGAAGGCCACGGACGGCATCCGCGAAACCACCTGGCCGGGGGTCTACAACCGTTCGCGCCTCCCGGGCCGCAACGACTACTTCCAGCTGCCGGACTGGGACACCTACGTCGACGGCGGCAAGGCGATCACCTTCACCTTGCCTGACGAGCCGGTGAACCAGATCGAATTCAGCGGCGCGGCCTGGGGCGCCATGGAGCGCCTCGCCGACAAGGGCGCGGCCCAGGCGCTGTTCGCGCGCCCACGCGGCGTCGAGCACAGTGTGCACACGCTGCGCACGCCGGTCAAAGGCGGCAAGATCCGCTTCACGAACGCCATGCAGGAGCAGCCGATCGGCGAGCTGTCGGCCTATCACGTGACCGCCGGGACGGAGCCGGCGGGGCGCCGCACGTTGGCCTTCGAACTGGGCGGCGGCACCCCGCCGCCCGCGCTGGCAGGCTGGATCCGCGGGCGCTTCCCGGCCGCGGAGCAAGCCATGCTGGTGGCGCGGCCACAGGGTGCTCCCGCCGCCCGCATCGTGCCCGCGCCTGCCGGGCTGCCGGTGGTGCAGGTCCTGATCCCCAACAGCTGGGATGCGCTGGCCGCCACCGATGGCCTGGACGGCATCGCCATCGACCTGCCGGCGCTCAAGGTCAAGGCCGTCCGCGATGGGCTGGTGCCATTGAACATCCGCGTCAAGGACCCGCTCTGGCCCCTGC
>JBKHWY010000340.1:0-288 GCA_046566285.1 Gammaproteobacteria bacterium
AGGTACACCGTGCCGTTATGAATGGCCACTTCCGACAGGCGCTTGCCTACGTGCAGACGTTTGATTTCCATGTTCAACCTAGCAAAAACGTGCGCGCGATGGCGATCTGCGCATCGCTGATAAACGTGGGCGCATGGCCGACACCGGCGATCTCCACGACCTTGGCCTTCGGCCCGCGCCGGGCCATGGCCGCCGCCGTCTCGCGCGACAGCAGGTCGGAGTGATCGCCGCGCACCAGCAGCGTCGGGCAAGTGATCGCATCGTAGGCCGCCCACAAGGCATCCTCGT
>JBKHWY010000340.1:298-5422 GCA_046566285.1 Gammaproteobacteria bacterium
CCCGCGCCGTCTCCAGCGTGGCGGCGCGGAAGGGCTGTGCCAGGCCCAGGTCATGGTGGCGCACCCATTTGCCACCGTCCTGGCGCAGCACATCGCTGGCCAGTTTGTGCCATTCGCTGTCGCTGTGCGGTCCGAACGAGCTTGAAACCTGACGCACGAAGGCGGCCGCTTCATCGAACGAGTCGAAGCGCAGGTCCTGGCCGATATAGTCGCCGATGCGCGTGAGCGCGGCCGGATCGAGCGTGGGGCCGATGTCGTTCAACACCAGCTTGCCGATCGGGTTGCCCGGCAGGGACGCGTACTTCATGCCGATCAGCCCGCCCATCGAGGTGCCGAACCAGTCCAGCGTATCGACGCCGGCGCGCGCCACCAAGGTCACCATGTCGTTGACGTACTGCGGCACCGTGTAGTGGACGGGGTCGGCCAGCCGTTCCGAGCGCCCGCGCCCCACCACGTCCGGGCACAGCACCCGGTACTGGTCCGACAGCGCGCGCGCCAGCGCATCGAAGTCATCGCCCACGCGGGTGACGCCGTGCACGCACACCAGCACGCGGCCATTGGCCGGATCGCCCCACTCCTTGTAGGCCATGCGGTGCAGCCCGCTGGGCGAGATGCACTGGACGGATTTGATTCGGGCTTCGCTTCGGGTTTGACTCATGTTCTGCTCTAGTATTCTGCCTGCCTGCACTGATCTTCTACCGCATCCACCGCGTACCTGCGCGTCGCGCGGCATGACAAGCTGGCCACAGCGTTTAGAATTCTATCATCTCAACCCGCCAACCTTTTCCCTAGAGGACGCAATGGAAACAAACATCGTGAATGGCAAGATTCTGAGCGGCAAGACAGCGCTGGTCACCGGTTCCACCTCCGGCATCGGGCTGGGCATGGCGCGCGCGCTGGCCCAGCAGGGCGCCAACATTCTGTTCAACGGCTTCGGCGACGCCCAGCAGATCGAGAAGCTGTACACCGATGTCGGGGTCGAATTCGCCGTCCAGACGGCCTACCACAATGCCGACATGTCCAAGCCTGCCGATATCGAGGCCATGATGAAATTTGCCGGTGACAGGTTCGGCGGTGTCGACATCCTCGTCAACAATGCCGGCATCCAGCACGTGGCCAATATCGAGGATTTCCCGGCCGAGAAATGGGATGCCATCATCGCCATCAACCTGACCTCGGCCTTCCACACCACCCGCCTGGCCCTGCCCGGCATGAAGGCAAAGAACTGGGGCCGCATCATCAATCTGGCCTCCGTGCACGGGTTGGTGGGCTCGGCACAGAAGTCGGCCTACGTGGCCGCCAAGCACGGCCTGGTGGGTTTTACCAAGGTGACGGCGCTGGAAACGGCCCATACCGGCATCACCTGCAACGCCATCTGTCCGGGCTGGGTGCTCACGCCCCTGGTGCAAAAGCAGGTGGACGACCGCGCCGCGCGCGAGGGCCTGTCGAATGAAGCGGCCAAGAAAGCCCTGCTGGCGGAAAAGCAGCCGTCCGGCGAATTCGTCACGCCCGACGAACTGGGCGCGCTGGCGGTGTTCCTGTGCAGCCCGGCGGCCAGCCAGGTGCGCGGGGTGGCGTGGAACATGGATGGCGGCTGGGCGGCGCAATAGCACCACGACGTTAAGCACAGCGTCCCCGTGAAGCGGGGATCCATGGCGCTGGTGCGCAGAGTGGAAGGCCTTCACTGACAGAGCGCGCTATGGGTCCCGGCCTCCGCCGGGAGTCGGTCCGAGCAATGCTCGGGACGACGGCTCATATCTTGCAGTGCTAACAGCGTTCCCCCTTTTGCAACACGCTCTTTCGGCAGGATGACGGTTTTGAGTCTGTAGGTGGACGCAAACGTAGGCGTGAACGTCGCGTCACTTCCTGGTTGGCTCGCGTCGGGATTGTTCGCATACTCCGCGAACGCCCCCCACCTTCCTAGTTGATCTGCGCCGCCAGCCTGGCCGCAGCCTCCGGATCCACCGCCGTCATGGCTTCCACCACCCGCTCCAGATTGCTGCCGCACGCGAACGCCAGCACGTCGCCTGGCTCGTACAGTTCCAGCCCGCGCCGAATCGCGTCGCACTCGTCATCGTGCTGTTCGATCAGCCTGGCCTGCGCGTGGGCGCTCTCGGCGCCTTCGCGGATCAAGGTCGCAGCCTCGCCATACGGCCGTCCGCGCGACGAGGATTCATACACCACCAGCGAATCGAAATGCTGCGCGCACGTGCGTCCGATGCGTTGCAGGTCGGTGTCGCGGCGGTCGCCCGGCGAGGTGACGATGCCCACCAGCCGGCGCGGCGTCAGCGAGCGCGCCACTTCGCCCAGCGCCTCGTACGCGGCCGGGTTGTGTGCATAGTCGACGATCAGGCGGATGCCGCGCACGTCGAACATGTTCATGCGCAGGGGATTGTGCTGCGGGTCCGACACGAACGTCGCCAGCCCGCGCGCGATCTCGTCGCGGGTGAAGCCCGCGCCCACCAGCGCGGCGGCGGCGGCCAGGCTGTTGGCGATGTTGAAGCGGGCGCGCCCGCCCAGGGTGCAGGGAATCTCGGCCGCGCCGATCAGCGCTTCCTCCGCTTCGGTGGCGGCCAGCACCAGCGTGTCGCCGCGCAGGTAGACGGCGCGCCCGCCGCGGGCCAGGTGCGCGCGCAGCACGGGATTGTCGGCGTCCATCGAAAAATACAGGGTCTCGGTGCCGGGGTTCAGGTGCGCCTGCATGGCCACGCAATGGGGATCGTCCGCGTTGAGCACGGCCGCGCCGCTGGCCGCGCGCACCACCAGGCCCTTGACCCAGGCCAGGTCCTCGATGGTGTCGATGCCTTCCAGACCCAGGTGGTCGTCGGAGACGTTGAGCATGACGCCCACCGTGCAGCGGTCGAACGCCAGCCCGCGCTTGAGCAGTCCGCCGCGCGCGGTTTCCGGCACGGCGATGTCGGTTTCGGGTGAACTGAGCACGGTGCGGTGCGACCAGTAGCCGGTGCAGTCGCCCTTTGCCAAGGCCATATCGTTGTGGAACACGCCCTGGGTGGTGGTGCTGCCGGTGCGCCGCCCAGCCACTTGCGCGGCGTGGGCGATCATCAGGGTGGTGGTGGTCTTGCCGTTGGTGCCGGTGACGGCGATGATGGGAATGCGTCCGTCGCCCCGTTGGGCCGCGTCCAGCGCCGGCAGGTCGCGGCAGGGACGGATGCCGGCCACCACGGTGCGGCTGCCGGCCTGGCCGGAGCCGGGCGCGATCTCGACCACGGCGTCGGCGAGGCCGATCTTGGCGGCGGCGCGTTCGGCCAGCAGCGCATATTTGGGGGCAGCGTCGTTCGCGGCACGGCTGGCGCGGATCTCCACGCTGACGGTGGGGCGCTCCAGCACCCGTTCGATCATGGCGCGCGCGCCGAAGCGGCAAGCGTCGGCAAAGCCCTGGGCCACTTCGTCCTCGGTCTGGCGCGCCACCGGCGGCCCGGCGTCGGCCAGGGTGTCGAGCGGGCGCACCCAGGCCGGCAGGCCCAGGCGGCGCGCGACGCGGCAGGCATCGTCGACATTGTCGACCATGGCGCCGCGCGGCACGGGAATGCTGGCTTCGTCGAGCAGGGCGCGCACCAGCTGGCGGTCGTGCGCGATGGCGCTGCCCAAGAGGCCCTCGCCGCCCACGCCATCGAGATAGCGCCACTGGCGGCTGCCCCAGCCGAATTGCAGCAGGCTGGCGTGTTCGCTGATGCGGGTGACGGGAATGCCGGCCGCAATGGCCTGGTCGTACACGGCTTGCGCCTGCGGCGGCAGTCGATAGCGCGCCGCGCGTTCGCGCAGGGTGGCCAGCGCTTCTTCGAACGGGAAGGGCTGGTCGCGCAGCAGGGCGTCGAGCAGGGCGATGGCCAGCGCGAGCGCGCCCTGGGCCACGTGCTCGATGCGGTAGGCCAGCGCCACGCGGCGCTGGTCGGGCTTGCGGGCGACGTGTTGCGAGAGCACCAGCCCGCGCGGCTCGCCCACGGCGGCGTGGATTTCGAGCCAGGCGGCGGCCAGCAGGGCGCCGCCATCGTGCGCACGGGCGCGGGCGAACAGGGGCTGGTCGGCCAGGTTGGGAAGCAGGGTGCACAGGCGCTGGGCAACTGCATCGGCGCCAAGGGGAGGGGCGTCGCTCGACTCCTGCGCCGGTTCCAGATCCACCACAGCCATCAAGCAAGGTACGGGCGCGTAGCGGTTCGCGCCGCGAAGCAGGCGTTGCTGAATCAGTTTCATTAATTGTCTCGTCAGTTTTTCTGCACGTTCAGCATCACGGCTGCGATGCGCTCGACCTGGCGGTAGGCGGGTTCGTCGAGGTGATCGCCGAAGACGTCAGGGTCGAGTTCATCGTAGTCGAATGCCAGGCCGGCGTGTTCGAGCAGGCCGCGTGCCGCGTCTTTGAACAGGTCCTGGCCTGCCACGATGGCACTGCCGGTATAGAGCATGATGCGCCCGCGCGCGGCAAGGCGCACGATTGACTCATCCAGGATGCGCAGCGAAATGTCGGCGCCCAAGTTGCCGCCGCCATCGCGGTAGGTACGGTCGGCGCTGTCGGCGATGTAGGGCGGATTGCTGACGATGAGGTCGAAGTCGCCCTGCGCGCCGGCCAGCACGTCGCTTTTCACGGTGCGCACGTTGGCCACGCCGGCCAGCTGCGCGTTGACCGCCGCCAGCGCCAGCGCGGCGTCGTTGATGTCGGCGGCGACCACGTCGGCGTCGGGGTAGCGCAGGGCCAGCGCGATGGCGGCCGGCGCGGCGCCGCAGCCGATCTCGATGATGCGGTGCGGCTTGTCGCCGGTGGCCAGCGCGCCCACCACGGCGCGCATGAAGCGGTAGGTGTCGGGGCCGAAGAACACGGCGTCGTCCGCATCGGTGGGATAGGCCGAGTGGAAGTACAGCTGCTCGCCGATGGAGGACACCCGCACGGTGCTGCGCCAGCCATCCTCGTGCGGCGCGATGACGGCGGCGTCGCGCAGCAGTTGCTCCAGCGTGGCGGTGGCGCTGTTGTGGCGGAACGGCCGGCTCCACCCAAGGATGCCGGCCGCGTCCAGCGCCCACTCGGTGAGCCGTTCGACACACGATCGCGCGCGGGCCCCGCCGGAGCGGGGCGTCACCCCGGCGACGGCTCATCTGCGCCGCCATCACGTG
>JBKHWY010000341.1:0-5418 GCA_046566285.1 Gammaproteobacteria bacterium
GGTCGACTTGGACATGAAGTTCGACGAACCGGAGGCGCCGAACAGGCTGCCCGAGGCGCCCGAGCCGAAGGCCGCGCCCATGTCGGCGCCCTTGCCGTGCTGCAGCAGCACCAGACCAATGATCGCCAGCGCCGACAGCACCTGCACCACCACAATCAGATTGAACAACGTGTTCATTGCTTTTCCATTCCCTGTTTGACTGCCATTGAAAAATTCGGTGCTACAAAATGACTACTCAATGAGCGGCGGCATGCCACCCTAACCCGCTATTGAACCACTAACCGGCGCCGCGTGCACGATCGCGAGGAAATCGGCCGCCTTCAAGGCCGCGCCGCCGATCAGGCCGCCATCGATATCCGGCTGGGCCATGAGTTCGGCGGCATTGTCCGGCTTCATGCTGCCGCCGTACAGGATGCGCACGCCGGCGGCCGCCTCGGGGTTGGCTTGCGCCAGCTGGGCGCGCAGCTGGGCGTGTACTTCCTGGGCAACGGCCGGGGTGGCGGTCTTGCCGGTGCCGATCGCCCACACCGGCTCGTAGGCCACCACCAGCTGGCCCACGCGCTCCGGCGCCAGCTGGCTGAGCAGCGCATCGAGCTGGCGCGCCACTACCGTGGTGGCCAGGCCGGCTTCGCGCTCGGCCAGGGTTTCACCCACGCAAACGATCGGGGTCAAGCCCGCGTCCAGCGCCGCCAGCGCCTTTTTTGCCACCAGCTCGCTGCTTTCCGCGTGGTAGGCGCGCCGCTCGGAGTGCCCCACGATCACGTAGCGGCAGCCGAAATCGACCAGCATCGACGCGCAGATTTCGCCCGTGTAGGCGCCGCAGGGCTGGTGCGACATGTCCTGGGCGCCCCAGGCCACGGACGAGCCGGTGAGCGCGTCCTGGCACTGGCACAGGTAGGGAGACGGCACGCACACCGCGCACTCGGCGGCATGCACGTTGGCGCTGTCGAGGCCGGAAGTGATGCCCGAAAGCAGGGTTGCATTCGCCGCCCGGCTTCCATTCATCTTCCAGTTACCTACAACAAGTTTGCGCCGCATAGTGGTCCGAGGTGGGGGTTCTGCTCCGTATTAACCCGCCATTCTAACCTTCCCGCCAAAGCAGCGTCAAACCCGGCCCGGTCAAGCGGCTGAGCAATTAGCCGGCCGCGACCCGGAAACTGCTCAGGCGGCCATCGCTGTCGACCTGGACATGGAGCAGCAACTGGCTGAACCGGGTGCGCACCAGGTAGCGCATCACCCTGCCGTCGGCGGCCGGGGTCTCGTCGATATAGCCGAAGTGTTCGATCGGCCCCAGGGTGACCAGGGTCGCCTGCAGGCCACTGATCATCTCCGGGCTCAAGATAGCGGCCATCCCGGGCGCGAAGCGCTGGTCGACCACCAGCTTACCGGCCATGGCGTCATCCATCACGCTGCGCACCAGCGTGCCCACCTGCGGACGCGGGTCCGGGACGGTGATCCAGTCCAGTTCCGGCTTGACGAGGGCGGTGACGCGCGCGGCGATGATTTCAGGATGCCCCTCCGAGGCATTGGTCAGCACGATCACCGCCAAGCCATCGCCGGTGTGGCGCTCGAACTGGGCGCGGAAACCCGGCAGGCCGCCGTTGTGCGCGGTGTAGGGATGGCCGTTGACGTCATTGAGGCCCCAGCCGAAGCCGTACGGGACGGTGCTGCCATCGGCGAGCACGGCCGGCGTATGCATCTGCGCCAGGCTGGCCTTGGTGACGAACTGCTCGGTCAGCAGGGCCGCATCCCACTTGGCCAGGTCGCGCGCGCTCATGCGCAGGCCGCCCTCGCCTTCCATGTAGCCGGGCGTCATGGCCAGCCGGCTGGCCGGCGCGAAGCGGATGCCGCTCCAGTCGTAACCGGTCGCCACGCCGGTTTGCGCCGGGGCGCTGATCAGGTCGGCCGTGCCCATGCCGAGCGGAGTGAACACGCGCTGGCGCAGGAACTGGGCGAAGTGCTGGCCGCTGACCTTCTCCACCACGAAGCCCAGCAGGTGGTAGCCCACGTTGCTGTATTCGAACACTTGCCCGGGTGCGTTATTGACCGGCACCTGCTTGGACAGGGCCACCAGGGTATCGATGGGCGGCAGGGAGTTGCCGTCGAGCGACGCCAGCATCTCATCCGGGAAGTCGCGCGCCAGGCCCGAGGTGTGCGTCAGCAGATGGCGCAGCGTGATGCCGCGCCACGCCTCGGGCGCGGTGGGCAGGTAGCGGCCGACCGGGTCGTCGAGCTTCACGCGGCCGTCCTGCACCAGCATCATGATGGCGCTGGCGGTGAACTGCTTGGTGATCGAGCCGATCTGGAACACAGTGTCGGCGTTGACGGCGCGGTTGGCGGCCACGTCGGCCAGGCCATAGCCTTTTTCCAGGACCGGCTTGCCGTCCATGGTGACGACCAGCGCCAGCCCGGCCACGTGCTGCTGGGACATCGCGGTGCTGATATAGGCGTCGATCTGCGCCGCGGTGGCGGCGCTGATGGCGCCCGCCGGCGCGTTCACGGGCGGCACGGCAGGGGTGGGGGAATCGCTGCCGCCGCTACAGGCGGACAATAGAACAAGCAAGGAGCCGAGGACGAGTTGGGTGCGCATGGTTGGATCGGGATCGAATAAAGGGAGGGATGGATGCGCCTGTGTCATTGCACAGGCACGCACGCATTGTTGGCGCTTTCACCCATTGCAACCATGCCAATTCGCCAAGGACCGTCCGGCGATACCGGACGGAGCGCGTGGCGACACCCGGCCCCGCTCTATCCCTGCCTGCCCTGCCTACTGCAGCGTCAGCACGATCTTGCCCACATGCGCCGAGCTCTCCATCAGCGCATGCGCGGCGCTGGCTTCTTCCAGCGGAAAAGTCGCGTGGATCACCGGCTTGATTCTGCCCGCCTCGATCAGCGGCCACACGCGCTCGCGCAGCTGGCGCGCGATCGCCGCCTTGAAGGCCACCGGACGCGGACGCAAGGTGGAGCCGGAAATCGACAGGCGCCGGCGCAGGACCTGGCCCAGGTCCACCTGCGCGCGGCTGCCGCCCAACAGCGCAATGATGGCGATACGTCCATCGTCGGCCAGGCAGGCCAGTTCGCGCGGCAGGTAGTCGCCTGCCACCATGTCGAGGATGACATCGACCCCGCGAGCGCCGGTGAGTTCCTTGACGACGGCGGCGAAATCCTCCTCGCGGTAGTTGATCGCCCGCTCGGCGCCCAGGTCTTCGCATGCGCGGCATTTGTCGGCGCTGCCGGCGGTGGCGAACACCCGGTGGCCCAAGGCGCTGGCCAGCTGGATGGCGGTGGTGCCGATGCCCGAGCTGCCGCCCTGCACCAGCAGGGTTTCGCCCGGCGCCAGGCGCGCGCGGTCGAACACATTGCTCCAGACGGTGAAGAAGGTCTCGGGCAGCGCGGCCGCCTGCACCGCCGTGAGGCCGGCGGGAACCGGCAGGCACTGATCCAGGGGCGCGGCGCAATACTCGGCGTATCCGCCGCCCTGCACCAGCGCGCACACCAGGTCGCCGCGCGCAAAGGTGCTGCCGGACAGGTCGCCATCGACGATTTCGCCCGCCACTTCCAGTCCCGGCAGGTCGGAGGCGCCGGGCGGCACCGGATAGTGGCCGAGGCGCTGCAGCACGTCGGGCCGGTTGACGCCGGCCGCGTGGACCTTGATCAACACTTCGCCCGCCTGCAGGGCAGGCAGCGGACGTTCGCACGGAACCAGCACATCGGGTGGGCCGGGCTGGCGGATTTCAATGGCTCGCATATCGGCGTTCGCTCTCTCGATGGGAAGCGCCGATTTTACTGCGAACCGCGCGCGCAAGGCGCTCCCTCAGCCGCTCTCAGCCGCCAGAGGCGCCCGTGCGCGAACGGGTCGGCAAGGGCATGCCCGGGCGCCAGTCGCGCGACAGGGCCTGGCCTTCCTCGATCTGCTCCTGGCTCATCTGGCGGGTGATGGCGCTGCGCTGGCCGGCCGCGTTGGCATGGCCGGCGGCCGCCGCCAGGTTCCACAGCATGTAGGCGATCACCTTGTCCTGCGGGACCCCGGCCACGTGATAGCGGTACATCAGCCCGAGCGCGTGCTGGGCTTCGGCATGGCCCTGCTCGGCGGCCTTGCGGAACCACTCCACCGCCTGGCGATGATCCTGCGGCACCGCGTTGCCGGTGTAGTACATGGCGCCGACCACGTACTGCGCATCGGCCTTGCCCTGCTCGGCCGCCTTGCGGTGCCAGACCATGGCCTGGCGATAGTCGCGCGGCACGCCCCGACCCATGTAGTACATCAGTCCCAGCAGGTGCTGGGCGTCCGCATTGCCCGCCTTGGCCAGCGGGGTGGCCTGCTTGAGCGCTTGCGCGTAGTTGCCGCTCTTGTAGGCGGCGGCCGCTTCGGCCATGCCGCCGGCCGCGTGCGCGCGCGCCGGACCACCCACGAGCAGCGCCAGCAGCACGCCTTGAGTCGTACCCAGGAAGCGACGCCTGGCCGCGCTCATCGCCAGCTCACTTTGCCCAGGCCGTCCACGCTGACGTTGCGGGTGACGGGCTTGCCGTACACGGTGACCGAGCCCAAGCCGCTCAGGCTCAGGGCCGCCGACTGGCGCGCGAACACGGTGGCATTGCCCAGGCCACCCAGCTCGATGGCCACGTTCTCGGCCTGGAACTGCTGGGCATCCAGGCCGCCCAGCCCGCCCAGGTTGGCGCGCAGCCACTTGGCCTGGCCGCTCAGGTTGACGAAGCCGGCCCCCATCAGGTTCAGTTCGATGGTATCGCTGGCGCCGCCCTGGATGGTCATGCTGCCCAGGCCCTCCAGGTTGGCGCGCAGGATGCGGTAGCTGGCCGCCACTTTCATCGGTCCCGCGCCTTCCAGCGAGACTTCCAGACGGTCGCCCGAAAAGCCGGTGATTTCGGTGGCGCCCAGGCTGTCGGAGACCACTTCGCGCAGCTGCGGCAAGGTCAGCTCGGCACGCGCCAGGCCGCGCGTGTTGAACAAGCCTTCGCCGTCTTCCACGTCGATCACCAGGGTGTCGCCCTGCTGCCGGGTGGTCACGCGCGCCAGCTGGCGCGCTTCGCCGCTGATCACCAGCGCCGCCGGACTGCCCTGGCGCAGGCGCAATTCCACCAGGCCGTCAAGCTTGACACGCTGCACGCGCGCATCGACGGGTCGGGTTTCCCGGCCCAGGCCAGCGGCCGGGCCCTGGTCGGCGGCCGCCGCGCCGCCGCCAACGGCCGTCAGCACGGCCAGTGCGCAGGCGTTGATTGTCATGTTCATTGTGCTGCCTCCTCTTGCTGTGACAGGATGCACTGTAACGGCCTGCGCGCCGCCCGGCCACGAGCCAGTAGACCAACCCGGCGCTCGCGCCGACGACGAACAGGATCAGGGTCAGGCGCGCCTCAGCGGCCAAGAGGCCGGCATCGTGCGTCCCGCCCCCCGCCCGGACG
>JBKHWY010000342.1:0-5413 GCA_046566285.1 Gammaproteobacteria bacterium
TCAGCCGCTCGGTGTCGCGCCTGGAAGAGCGCCTGGGCGTGCGGCTGTTCGTGCGCACCACCCGCCAGATCCGCCTGACCGATGCGGGCCAGGTGTATTTCGAGCAGTGCCGCGAGGCGCTGGCGCGGCTGGTGGAAGCCGAGCGCGAGGTCACGGGGCGCCAGGCCGAGCCGGGCGGCATCCTGCGCATCAGCGTGCCCACCTCCTACGGCCACTACCGGGTGCTGCCGCTGCTGGCCCGTTATCGGGCGCTGCATCCGGCCGTCACGGTGCAGGTCCACCTGAGTAACCGCACCATCGACTTCGCCGAAGACGGCTACGACCTGGCCATCCGCGTGCGTCCGCCGGCCGAGTCGACGCTCATCGGCAGGAAGCTGGAGGACGCCCCCCTGGTGGTGGTCGCATCGCCCGAGTACCTGAAAGGCCGGGCGCTGCCTACGCGGCCCGCCGACCTGGCCCAACACGACTGCATCGTGTTCGAGCGGCCCAGCAGCGGGCGCCAGATCAACTGGCTGTTCCGCGAGGGTGGGGCCGATGTCGAGGTGCCGATCAGCGGTGGCCTGACCGTCACGGAGGATGTGCTGGGCTGCGTGACCCTGGCGCGCCATGGCGCCGGCATCGCCCAGACCTTCCGTTTCATCGCCGAGGACGATCTGGCCAGCGGTAAGCTGGTTGAACTGCTGCCGGCGTACGGCGGCTGCACGCGCGGCATCACGCTGCTGTACCCATCCACCCGCCACCTGCCGCTGCGCGTGCGTACCTTCGTCGACTTCCTGGTCGATAGCCTGGCTTCGCACCGGCAGTGAGGGCACTGGTCGGCCGCCCAGCCGGTGCTATACTGCCGGCCTTTCAACGACCCCCAACCGGCATGCCGATCTCGTGGTTTTACCTGCTGCTTGCCGGCCTGCTCGAGGTGACCTGGGCGGTCGGCCTCAAATACACCGAGGGCTTCACGCGCCTGGTCCCATCCGCGCTGACGCTGGTGGCCATGGCCGGCAGCGTGGGCCTGCTCGGGCTGGCGCTCAAGCACCTGCCGCTGGGGACCGCCTACGCCATCTGGACCGGCATCGGCACCGTGGGCACCGCCATCGTCGGCATGCTGGTGCTGGGCGAGCCGGCGGGCGCGCTGCGGCTGATGTGCATCGGCCTGATCGTCGCCGGGATCATCGGGCTGAAACTGATCAGCCCTGCCTAAAAGCTGGTCGGACGCGTCATGTAGTACCACTCCTGGCCGGCGCGCGCGGCCGTGTCGGGGAACAGGATGCGCCCGTCGAATTCGGCGGTAACCGGTGTCCCGTCGGCGCGCGTGCCGATCTGTTCACCGCGCGCGACCGCATCGAAACTGGACCACTCGCGGCTGAAGCTGTCGCCATCGAACACCTTGTCGTGCACCGCCACCATGGCCAGCGCTTCCATTGCGTCGAGGGCAATCGGCTCCGGATCGGGGGCGTCGATCAGGCGCAGATGCGCCAGCGTGGCCAGGATGGCGCGGTAGGCCACTTCGCGCGCGGCCGGGTCCTCATGCTGGCCGCATTCGAGCGTGAGCGCATAGCCGCCGCTGCGGCGCATGGTTTCGGTGGTGCCCACACCATAATCGATCACCTTGCGCAGTTGGGCCGGATCGGCCGCGCCCATGCGCCGTTGAACCCCGCCGCTGTAGGTCGACAGCCACCCTTCCACGAAACGGCGCACGCCCAGGCGCCGGGCCAGCGCGCGTTCGCGCTCCGCGTGGGCGAAGGGTTCGAGGGGGCCGTCGTTGTTGCGCGGGCCGACCATCACGAACGGTTCGCCGGCGGCCGTGAAGGAGTGCAGGTCGAGCAGCACCTCATGCCGGGCCAGCAGGGGGCAGAGCCAGTTGGCCACGCGGTCCTCGAAATCCTGCGGATCGTCGTTGGGCAAAAGGCTGCGGTTCAGGTTACGCTCGCCCCCGCGCTGCCCCAGGCGGTAGGCCAGCGGATTGGCGACGGGGACGAAGGTCACGCTGCCGCGCGCCAGGTGCAGCTGGCCCGCGTCGATTTCACGGCAGACGCGCTCGATGGCATGGGTGCCGCAGGTTTCGTTGCCGTGCACGGCGCCGGTGACGATCAGCCGCACGCCGGCTTCCAGGCCGGTATATTCGACGGATTTGAACTGGAGCGGGGAGGGTGTCGGCATGGCGGTCGGCGGTCATTGGATAGAGCCGAATTCTATGACAATCGCTGGCGCCCGGGCTGCCTGCATGGCATCATCGCAGCTTTGCCATTTTCATCAGCATGTCCACTTCCTCGCCGCGCAATCCCGGCCTCGACACCCTGCGCGCGCTCGCCATCGCGCTGGTGGTGCTGCATCATTACGTGTTGTTCGTCTCCGGCGAAAGCACCTTCGGCGCGGTGGGCGACGTGGGCTGGATCGGCGTGGACCTGTTCTTCGCCCTGTCCGGCTACCTGATCGGCAACCAGATTTTTGCCGCCATGCGCCGGCCCGATGGCCTGTCGCTGGGGCGCTTCTACGCGCGCCGGCTGCTGCGCACGGTGCCCAATTTCTACGTGGTGCTGGCGCTGTACGCGCTGTGGCCATGGTTTCGGAATCACCTTGAACTGCCGCCCTTGTGGGAGTTCCTCACCTTCACCCAGAACATCAACCTGATGCCCGGCACGGCGTTTTCGCATGCCTGGTCGCTGTGCATCGAAGAGCAGTTTTATATGGTGCTGCCGGCGCTGGCGCTGCTGCTGGCCCCGGCCCGGCGCGGCGCACGCGCCACCTGGGTCGTGCTGGCGCTGGTGCTGGCAGGCGGCCTGTGCGCCCGGGCCTGGATGTGGACCCACCGCGTCGAGGGCGCCGATTCGCCGGGCCTGAACTACTACATCTACATTTACTACTCGTCGCTGTGCCGGCTGGACGAACTGGTGGCCGGCGTGGCGCTGGCGCTGCTGAAGAACCATCATCCGCAGGCCTGGCAGCGCGCCACCTCGCACGGCAACCTGGCGGCGGCCTGCGCGCTTCCCATTTTGCTGGGCACCTGCTGGCTGTTCCTGGACGAGCGCATGGCGCTGCCGGTCACGCTGGTCGGCTTTCCCTTGCTGGGGTTGAGCTTTGCGCTGCTGATCGTGGCGGCCCTGAGCCGCCGTTCCGTGCTCGCCACCCTGCACGTGCCGGGCGCGCGCCAGTTGGCCTTGTGGTCGTTCGCGATCTACCTGGTGCACAAGCAGGTGAGCATCCTAAGCGCCATTGGGCTCAAGGGAATGGGCATCCAGCCCGGTTCATGGGTGGCCATCGTGGCCTTGAACGCGCTGTCGGTGCTGTGCGGTTATCTGCTGTACGTGTGCGTGGAGACGCCGTTCATGCTCGTACGCGACCGCTACTTCCCGCCCACGGGCGCGATGCGTCAGCCTTCGATGACGCCGAATGCCGACGCTTGACCGTGCAGGAAGGCGAGAATGGTGCGCGCATCGCCGTCGCATTCGGCAATCGCGCGGCGCAGGCCCGGCGTGACTTCCAGCGTGTGCGGGCTGTCATAAGCCTGCACCAGCAGGGCCACCAGGTCGAGCGGCTGGCCGCAGGAACGGCGCATGCGCGTCTCGATGACGGCCAGCAGGGCGCGCTGCATGCGCGGGGTCGGGTTGACGATGTGGGCGAAGATGCTCGGCGTGTTGGCGATGGACTCGCACAGCGAGCGCTCGATCTCGTCCGGCGTGAGGTCGGACGCGATGTCGAAATAGGCCGGGTTCCAGCGCGTGCGCGCGTAGGGATGGCCGGCCGGGAAGGCGTCGAGCGTCTCGAAGCCGCAGGCGCGGCTGACGTAGGCAAGCGCGGATTGCAAAGTGTCGAGCAGGGGCATGACGCTAGTGTAGCGCAAGCGTCCACACCCCGTTGAAGCCGACGGGCGCTTCACCTCAGGCGGTCACGGCTTCGATCGCCGCGTCGGCCTCGGCCTGGGCGCGGGCCACGGCTTCCGGTCCCATGCCCATGCCTTCCGCGTACACGATCGTCACATCGTCCATGCCGAGGAAGGCCAGCACGGTGCGCAGGTGCGGCACCTGGGTGTCGCTGGCCGCATCGCGGTGAAAGCCCCCGCGCGACACCGCCACGTAGACCTTCTTGCCCTTCAGGTGGCCCACCGGGCCGTTGGCCGTGTAGCTGAAGGTGACGCCGGCGCGCGAGATCGCGTCGAACCAGCTTTTCAACTGCACCGTCATGCCGAAGTTGTACATCGGCGCGCCAATCACGATCACGTCGGCTGCCTGCACCTGGGCGATCAGGACATCGTCGAGCGCCACGCGCGCGGCTTGTTCCGGGGTGCGCTGCTCGGCCGGCGTGAACAGGGCGCCCAGGGCGGCTTCGTCCAGTACCGGATGCGGCTGGGCCGCCAGGTCGCGGCGCGCGAGCGCGGCATCCGGATGCGCGGCGCGCAGGCGCGCGACGATGGCATCGGCCATGCGGGTGGATTCGGAACCTTGGCTGCGGGCGCTGGAATTGATCTGCAGGATGTTCATGTTGTTGTCCTTCTTTCGGGGTTGAACTGCGATGGATGTACTTTACCCGTCCCAAAAACCAGCCGGAAGCCGCTAGAATGGATAACATTATCCAACTGGTGGAACAATCGCGATGAATATGGAACCCAACGACCTGCTGCTGTTCGCCCGCATCGTGGAGGCCGGCAGCATCAGCCAGGCCGCGCAGCGGGTGGACCTGCCCAAGTCGACGGTCTCGCGCCGCCTGGCGCTGCTGGAAGCGCAGCTGGGCGAGCGCCTGCTGCAGCGGACCACCCGCAAGCTGGTGCTGACCGAGTTCGGCGCCAGCCTGCTGGAGCATGCGCGCAAGGTGGTCGAGGAGGTCGAAGCGGCCGGCGCGCTGGCCCAGCACCGCCAGGTTGCCCCCAGCGGACGCTTGCGCGTGTCGATGCCGGGGGATTTCGCCGCCCTGGTGATGGACGTGATGAGTGAATGCATGCGGCGCTACCCGGCCATCTCGCTGGAAATCGATTTGTCGCCCCGGCGCGTGGACCTGGTGAGCGAGAATTTCGACGTGGCGATCCGCATGGGCGAGCTGCCGATGGATTCCTCTCTCAACGCGCGCCGCGTGGCGCTCGAGCGGCTGGGACTGTACGCCTCGCCGGACTATATCGCCCGGCGCGGCGAACCGGCCACCCCGGACGACCTGCTCGGGCATGACCTGCTGTGCCTCCTGAGCCGTGCGGGCGGCGCGGGAAGGTGGTCTGGCAGCGGCAACTGCTGGCGCGGCTGTCCGCCAATTCCCCCGATCTGCTCGCGCGCCTGGCCTGTTCAGGGGCGGGGATCGCGGCCAGTTCCGACCTGTTCGCCGAACCGCGCGTGCGCACCGGGGAACTGGTGCGCGTGCTGCCGGAATGGGAACTGCCGGCCGTGACCGGGTGGGCGGTGTTCCCCGGGCGGCGGCTGATGCCGGCCAAGACCCG
>JBKHWY010000343.1:0-5412 GCA_046566285.1 Gammaproteobacteria bacterium
AAGGCGGCAGCGGCAGCGCCCTGGCGGACCTGTCGTTCGCCTTCCAGCGCCGCATGCTGCACACGCTGGGCAAACTCAGCGACGGCATGGCGATCGGCCTGCGGCACGGCTTCGATTCAGGCGCCTCGCTGGACTACGTCTACCGCAATCAGGCTGGCGGGCGGCTCGGCATCGGCGCCTTCATCGACCGGGGCTACCTGGACGCGGTGGGCTGGCGCGGCATCCGCCTGCGCAAGGTGCACCTGCAAGCGGCGCTGGCCCGCCTGATCGGCGCGCACACCGAGGCGCGGCCACTGCGCGTGCTCGATGTCGCGGCGGGTGGCGGGCGCTATGTGCTGGAAACCGTCAAACGCTGCCAAGACGTGCCGATGGAAGTGACCCTGCGCGACTTCGAACAGCACAACCTGGACAGCGCGCGCCGTCTGGCCGAGCGGCTGGAACTGGGCTGCGCGCTGCAGTTCCAGCGCCGCGACGCGTTCGACGCGGCCAGCTATCCTCAGGAAGAAGGCCAGTACGACATCGTGATCGTCTCCGGCCTGTTTGAACTCTTCAGCGAGAATGCACCCGTGCTGCGCGCCTTGGCAAGCATCGCCGGCTGCCTGCGCCCGGGCGGGCACCTGATCTACACCGGCCAGCCATGGCACCCGCAGCTGGACATGATCGCGCAGACGCTGGACAACCACCGCGGCAAGCCCTGGATCATGCGTCCGCGTCCCCAGGCCGAACTCGATGGGCTGGTGGCCTACGCGGGCCTGGTCAAGGTGGACACCCAGATCGGCCTGGAAGGGATCTTTACCGTGTCAGTGGCGGCGCTGCGCGCAGCGCCTGGCGCAGGCGATTGAACACGGTCCAGAGCGAGAGCAGCAGCACCAGCCAGAGCGCGCCGTCGATCCAGCGCTGCGGCGCGTCGGCCCACAGCATGATGGCGACGACGCTGAAGGCAAAGGCGCGGTCGCTCTTGCCCATCGGCCCATCGAAGCGGCGCGCCACGCCCACGGACAGCGCCAGCACGCCGGCGAATTCGGCCACCAGCGCGGCCACTACCACCAGCACCGCCAGGGGCGCGGACACCGATGCGGCCAGCGCAAACGGCAGGTATAGTGCGGCGTCGGCCAGCACGTCGCAGATCTCGTTGAGCAGCGCGCCCAGGCGCGACACCTGGCCGGTGGACGACGCCAGCATGCCGTCGATGGCGTTCAAGGCCATGCGCAGCAGCATGAAGAAGGGCACCCCGATCCACAGCGCCCGCGCATCGGGCCGCGCGGCCAGCGCGGCGCCATATGCGCACGACAAGCCCAGTGCGAACAGCGTCACCTGGTTGGGCGTGACGCGGCTTTTCGCCAGCCGGTCGAGCACGGGCTGCAGCAGCTGCTGGAAGCGCGGTTTAAGCTGGTAGATCGATAGCGTCATCGCGGTAGCGCTCCCTGTAAAGTTTGCAAATCAATATACTACGGCTGTAACCCATCGCACAATGCAGATAGACTGGCACGCCGCGCCGGCGGTAGCCGTGTATCAGGGCGAGCGCTTCCTCCAGTGCCGGCGCGGGCGGCGGCGCAAGGTCCAGCAGCGGGACGTGATGGTATATCCCCTTGCGCAAGGCCGAGGTCTCGGCCAGTTCGTTGGCCAGGTCGATGACGGCGCAGCCCGCGGGCAGCTGGCGCGCTTCCGCGTCGCTGAGCCGACGGCCCACCAGCAGGCCCGGGGCCACCTGCACGAACGGGTCACGACCCCGCTCACGCCAGCGCACCGCCTGCCAGGTGAGCCAGTAACCGGTCAGGTAAGGCGCGTACAGCAGCCAGCTGGCAAGCGGATGACGCCCGGCCCGCTTGCGCAGGAAGCCCGCGTCGCCGCGCGCATACGCCAGCGCGACCAGCAGCAGGCTGACCACGCCGTACAGCAGCCACCATTGGCCCAGGCACAGCGCGAGCACCAGAAGCACCCCTGCCCCGATCGCATAATGGAACACCACCGGCTGGCGCACGCCGCCCTCAGGTACCCGCCAAAGGGCCGCAAGGCCCAGCAGGAGTCCACCTGCCACATCGATGACATGGTGCTGGAACGTGAACAGGGTAGACAGGGATACCAATGCGAGCAGCGCCGCCAGGACCGGCGCTAACACGCGAGGCAGGCGTAGGCGCAGCGTCGGCCACAGCACCACGCAGTAGGCCACGTGCAGGGAGGGGAACTGGTTGAATGGCTTGTCCACCACACCCAGCGTTGCGAACAAGGCGGCGGGCACTTCCGCCCCCACCTCCGGCCGCGCAAAGCTGAACTGCAGCGGGTAGAGCGCGAACACCAGCGTCGCCGTCACGGTGCACAGCAGCAGGCGCTGGCTCAGCGCGCGCAGGCTGTCCTTGTCGCGCGCAAGAACAAAGCCCAGCGTGAGCAGCAACCCGGAACTCATGTAGGGCAGCGCCATCCAGGGCAAGAAGGGAACGGCATGATCGAAGGCGAACACGATATGGCGGGTGACGCCCGTGCGCTCGGCAAGCTGGTTCGCCAGCGGATAGCACACGCTGAACACGACAAGATTGATCAGCAGGTGCATCGTGCGCGCCGCATTCATGGCTCTGGATGCATGGATCATGCCCCTGTTCGGATGGTCACGGTTGGGGCATCATTCTAGACCATGGCGGACCAGCAAAAACACGAACAATACGAGCACTGCATGGTGATGGCGGGCGGCGGCTTCCGCTTCGGCTACTACCTCGGCATGCATGCCGCAGCGGTGGAACAGGGCCGCGCGCCGGACCTGCTGCTGGCCAGCTGCGGCGGCGCCATCGCGGCGGCCCTGATCCAGTCCTTGCCCACGGACGCCGAACGGCGCGCATGGCTGGCATCGCGGTCCATGCACGGCTTCCTGCGCAGCCTGGGTTCCACGCCGCATGCGCACATCGGCCGCGTGCTGGCAGGCGTACTGCGGCGCCGGATCGATGCCGGTGCGGCGCTGCGCATTCCAGACCTGTTCAACGATTATCTGTTCGAGCTCCCCGCGCACCTTCCTTTGCCGCCGCAGCCGCCCTCGGCGTCGGTCGATGTGGCGATCGTCGGCGCCAGGCTGTTGTATGAACCGGGCGAGGCGGGCCAGCAGAGAGCGGGCCGCGCGCTCTTCGAGGAAACGGTGTTCGCTTCCGCGCGCGCAGCGGGCCTGCTGGACGGCGCGCCCTGCGCTGTCGGCGGGCAGGCGATTGCCGCCACCGTGGCCGTGGATACGCACATGCCCCTGCCAGACGCCGTGCGCATCTCGATCGCCGACATGTTCTACTTCCGCAGCCATGGGCACGGCGCCCATCACTACACGGGCGGCGTGATCGACCTGTTCCCCATCGAGCTCGCGCACCGGCTGGCTCGGCGCGTGAGCATCGAAACCAAGGCGCCCTTCCACCAGCTGTTTGCCATTCCGGCCCTGCGCGCCGTGTTCGGCATCGATGGCAATGCGCGCCTGCGCCATGTGCACGGCCAGCCGGCCGACACCTGGATCGACACCACGGACGTCAGCCGCGCGCTACGCCAGCACGGCCTGCGCAAGCGCATCTCGCTGCGCGACGGCCGTGTGCACCTGGCCGCGCCGCAGCGCTACGCCGACTACGTGCACAGCGTCGAGGCGCAGTGGCGCTACGGCTACGAGCGCATGCGCGAAGCGCTGGCGGGCGAACGCAGGATGCGCAACATCAGCCGGCACAACTGGAGCGGCGCATGAACGTCATGATTATCGGCGGCACCAGCGGCATCGGCCTGGCGCTGGCGCGTCACTACCTTGGGCAAGGCGCGCGGGTCGGCATCTGCGGGCGCGATCTCACACGTGTCGATCCCGCCCTGCGCCAGCAGGCGGCGCTGCACGCGTTCGAATTCGACATCGCCGACCGCGCCGCCGTCACCACGGCGGTCGATGCCTTCGCCACCGGAGGCCTGGACCTGCTGATCGTCAGCGCCGGCTGCTACGCCGACGCGGCGGCGCTGGCGGCCGATCCGGCCCTGGGACTGCGTATGCAAGCGACTAACGTGCATGGCTTGACGCATTCGTTCGATGCCGGCGCGGCCGCCATGCGCGCACGCGGCACTGGCCGGCTGGTGGCCATCGCATCCATCGCGGGCCTGATCCGCGACTATCCCGGCGGCTCGCTGTACAGCGCCAACAAGCGCGCCGTGATTGCGCTGTGCGACGTCTACCGCAAAACGCTGGCGCCATTCGGCATCGGCGTGACCGTGGTGGTGCCGGGCTATGTGGACACCGCCCGGCTGCGTGAACTGAACGGCGGCGACGCCCGCGCCAAGCCGATCCTGATGAGCGAGGAGACGGCCGTGCGTCACATCAGCACGGCCATCGAGGCCGGCAAAGCCGTGCACGTCTTCCCCTGGCAGCTGCACGCGCTGGTGCGCCTCTTCAATGCCATGCCGCTGGGCTTGCGGCGCCTGCGGCGCAAGTAGCGAAACATCACAGCGGACTATAATATTGTTTTGCCCACCACCCGCGCCGTGACCACGCTCGCCGACCAGATCGAAGATTTGCTACCGCAGACCCAATGCACCAAGTGCGGGTATGCGGGCTGCCGTCCGTACGCCGAGGCGATTGCCAGCGGCGCGGCGCAGATCAACCAGTGTCCGCCCGGCGGCCATCAGGGCATCGAGCGCCTGGCCAGCTTCCTCGGCCGTCCAGTCATTCCGCTCAACCCCGTCAACGGCCTGGAACGCCCGCGCGCGCTCGCCTTCATCGACGAGTCGCTCTGCATCGGCTGCACGCTGTGCATCCAGGCCTGCCCGGTGGATGCCATCCTGGGCGCGGCCAAACAGATGCATACCATCCTGCCCAACCTGTGCACGGGATGCGACCTGTGCGTGGCGCCCTGCCCGGTCGACTGCATCTCGATGGCGCCCGTCACCGAGGCGACCGGCTGGGATGCGTGGTCGCAGGAACAGGCCGACGCGGCGCGCGCGCGCCACGACTTCCGCAGCATGCGCCTGCAGCGCGAGCGCGAGGAAAACGACGCGCGCCTCGCAGCCAAGGCCGTGGCCAAGATGAAGGAAGTCCTGGCCGAGGAAGGCAACACGCCGGAAGAGCTGGCGGAAAAGGAACGCAAGCGCGCCATCATTGCCGCAGCCATGGAACGCGCGCGCCTGCGCGCCGCCGCCGCGCCGCCGAAACCGGATGACGGCAACTGAACCCACGCATACCGACGCATGAACCCAGCCAAACGCCTCGAGATCTTCCAGCGCTTCCGCGCCGCCAACCCGAGTCCCAAGACCGAACTCGAATACACCACCCCGTTCGAACTGCTGATCGCCGTGCTGCTGTCCGCGCAGGCCACCGACGCGGGCGTGAACAAGGCCACCCGCAAGCTGTACGCGGTGGCCAACACGCCGCAGGCGATCCTCGATCTGGGCATCGACGAACTGAAGTCGTATATCTCCACC
>JBKHWY010000344.1:0-5383 GCA_046566285.1 Gammaproteobacteria bacterium
CACCTGGCACAGGTTGAGGCGGTGGAGCCGCTGCGCGCCATGGTGCACCGGGGCGACCGCCTGCTGGCCCTGCACGCGCTGGGCGCGCTGGTGCAGGTCGACCCGGCGGTGGCGGCGCACGAACTGGCGCCGGAACTGATCCTCGGGCGCGACTGGCAGCCGCGCGAAGTGGTCAGCGTGCTGTTCGAAGCGCGCGCCGCCTGCGCGCCGGTGCTGTGCGCGCTGCTGCCGGGCACCCAGCAGGAGAACCTGCCGCGCCTGTTGCAGGTGATGGAGGGCCTGCGCGTGATGCCGCCGGCAGCGCAGCTGGCCGCTTTGCTCGATGCCGGCGCTGCGGTCCACGCCGAGGTGCGGATCGCCGCCCTGCGCTGCGTGAACGATCCCGCCTTGCGCGCGCAGGTGCTGGGACTGCTGCACCATCCGGACTGGCGCGTGCGCATGCAGGCGGCCAAGGCGCTGGGGCGGGTGGGCAGGCCGGGCGACGAAGAAGCGCTGGCGGCCCTGCTGTCGGACCCTGAATGGTGGGTGCGCTACCGCAGCGCCCAGGTGCTCTCGACCCTGCCATTCCTGGACCGCGCCCAGCTGGACCGCATCGCCCACCGCAACACCGACCGCTTCGCCGCCGACATCCTGCGCCAGGTGGGCGCCGAAAAGGAACTCGCATGAGCCATCACCTGCTGGTCGCTTTCGTCACCTGGTTCGTGTTCTGCTACTTCCTGATGCTCAACGGCGGCTATATCCTCCTGAACCTCCTGGCCATCGTCAGCCTGCGCCGCAACGAGCACCGGCGCCTGCTGGAAGAACTGCCGCAGGTGTACTCGGCGCTGGAGATCCCGATCAGCATCCTGGTGCCGGCCTATAACGAGGAGGGCAGCATCGCCGCCTCGGTGCGCTCGCTGCTGCAGCTCAGTTACTCGCAATACGAGATCATCGTCGTCAACGACGGCTCGAAAGACGGCACGCTGGCGGCGCTGGAGCGCGAGTTCGCGCTCCAGCCGTTCCCGGAAGCGCTGCTGGTGCAGATCCCCACGCAGGAAGTCAAGGCCGTGTACCAGTCGCTGCGCTACCCGAATTTGCGGGTCATCGACAAGGCCAATGGCGGCAAGGCCGATGCCCTGAACGCCGGGGTGAACGCCTCGCGCTATCCGCTCTTTTGCGGGGTGGACGCCGATTCGATCCTGCAGCGCGACAGCCTCCAGCGGGTCGTGCGCCCCTTCCTTGACGACGCCAGCGTGGTGGCCACCGGCGGCACCATCCGCATCGCCAACGGCTGCCAGGTCAGCGGCGGGTACCTGACCGAAGTGGGCTTGCCGACCAATGTCTGGGCGCTGTTCCAGGTGGTGGAGTACCTGCGCGCCTTCCTGTTCGGGCGCCTGGGCTGGTCGGCCATCTCGGGCATGCTGATCATCTCCGGCGCCTTCGGCCTGTTCCGCAAGGATGTGGTGGTGCAGGTGGGCGGCTACCGTCCCAACACCATTGGCGAAGACATGGAACTGGTGGTGCGCATGCACCGCGTGCTGCGCGAACAGCGCCAGCGCTACCGCATCGAGTTCGTGCCCGACCCGGTGTGCTGGACCGAGGCGCCGGAAGACCGCGCCACCCTGCGCAACCAGCGCATCCGCTGGCAACGCGGCCTGTCCGAAAGCCTGTCGGCCAACTGGGGCCTGATGTTTTCGCGCCGGGGCGGGGTGCCGGGCTGGGTGGCCTTTCCATTCATGGTGCTGTTCGAGTGGCTCGGGCCCCTGGTGGAGCTGGGTGGCTTGATCTTCATGGTGTTCGCCGTGTACTTCGGCTGGATTTCGTGGAGCGCCTTCGGCCTGTTCCTGTTCGTCGCCATCGGCCTGGGCGTGCTGCTGTCGGCGTCGAGCCTGCTGCTGGAAGAGATGTCCTTCCACATCTACCCGAGCGGCCGGCACCTGGTCAAGCTGGGCGCGGCCGTGATCCTGGAGAACTTCGGTTACCGCCAGCTCAACAGCTGGTGGCGCCTGGTGGGCCTGTACCGCTGGGCCAAGCAGACCGAATCGAGCTGGGGCGCGATGACGCGCAAGGGCGCGTCCTGGCAGGCCAAGAACTGACTGCAGCCTCAGGCCAGCGGCAGCAGCACTTCGAACGTGGTGCCCTGGCCCACTTCGCTGGTAAAGCCGATGGTGCCGCCGTGCGCTTCCACCAGTTCGCGGCAGATCGCCAGCCCCAGCCCGGTGCCGTTGCGGGTGCGCGTGTTGCTGCCGTCGGCCTGGGCGAACTTCTCGAAGATGCGCGGGCGGAAGGCGGGCGGAATGCCTTCGCCATGGTCGATGACGGCGATGCGCGCCTGGGCGCCGACCGTCTGCACCCATAGCTCCACCGCGCCGCCCGCATGGGAAAACTTGATCGCGTTCGACAGCAGGTTGACCAGCACCTGGGTCATGCGGTCGGGGTCCAGCGCGACACGCGGATCGCTGCCGTCGGTCTCCAGCCGCAGGGTGACCTGATACGGCGCCGCGAACGCCCGGGTGGCGTCCAGCACGCGCTGGGCCAGCGGGAGCAAAGGCTCCACTTCCAGGCGGTACTCCATCTGGCCCGACTCGATTTTTTCCAGGTCGAGCATCTCGTTGATCAGGCGGACCAGCCGCTCGCAGCTGTCGCTGGCGATGGTCACCAGCTTGGTCACGCCGGGATCGAATTCGCCCATCGAGCCGTCGGCCAGCATCCCCAGCGAAAAGCGGATGGCCGTCAACGGCGTGCGCAGTTCGTGCGAGACGGTGGAGATGAATTCGTTCTTCATGCGCTCGACTTCCTTGCGCGCCGAGATATCGTGCAGGAAGGCGCTGAAGAAGGCGCGCCCGTGCTCGCGCGTCAGGCTGACGCTGGTCTCGACGGGGAATTCGCGTCCCCGGCTGTCCATGAAGATGAGTTCCATGCGCCCGGCGACGGCGTCGCTGCCGGACGGATCGACCTGGGCCAGGCGTTCGATGAAGCGCTGGCGCAGGTGCGCCGGCACGATCAGTTCGGCCGCGCTGTGGCCCAGCACCTGCGCGCGCGGCATCCCGAACAGCAGTTCGGCGCTGGAGTTCCAGTCGGTGATGCGGCCTTGCAGGTCGACGCCGATGAACGCGTCATGCGAGGTTTCCAGGATCGCTTCGATGCGCGCCTGGCTGCTGCGCACCTGCTCGAGGGCGGCATTGAGCTCGGCGGTGCGCTGCACCACGCGCTGTTCCAGGGTCTGGTTCAGTTCCGTCACCACCGCTTCCTTCTGCAGCAGGGTGGCCACCAGCGTGCGCAGGGACTGCGACAGGGTGCGCACTTCGCGCAGGCCGCCGGCGTAGCCCGGCATGGCCGCCGCTTCCCCGCGCGCGACCTGCTCGGCCGCCACGCTCAAGGCCTGCAAGGGTCGGCTGATCAGGCGCGCCACCAGCACGCCGAACAGGGAGAAGCCCAGGCCGATCAACAGGCCCGTGATCAGGACCCGGCGCTGCACCGCCTCCACCGGCCGGAAGGCCTGGTCGAGGTCCTGGCGCACCAGTATCTTCCAGCCCAGGCCCGGGTAGTCGGCGTGGCCTTCGCTGTCGGCGTAGCCGACCAGGTAGCTGCGCCCGTCCGCCCAGCGCTCCACGCGTGAGCCGCTGCCGGCGGCGTCCAGCGAGGGCAGGTCGAGCACCTTGCCTTCGGTGCCGGCAGGGCCCAGCAGCACGCGGTGGTCACGCCCGACGATGAAGGCTTGCACCCGTTCCAGGCCGGGACGGGGCTTGATGATCGAGCGCGCCACTTCGCGCGCCCATTGCCACGACAGGTGCGCGCCCAGCACGCCGGTGGCGCCGGTGCTGGCGCGGTAGGGGAAGGCGATGTCGACAAAGCGCAGCGGTTCCGGATGGGGATTGGGCAGCAGCTTGGCCAGCAGCACCGCGTCGTGCACGTCGCCCACCGTGACGCCCTTGACCGCGTTGGCGTACCAGGGACGGGCACTGACGTTGGCGCCCTCCAGCAAGCCGTTGGTGGAGGCGCTGACCACGCCGGCGCTGTCGGTCACGCCGATCCAGGCGTAGTAGGGATAGCTGGCCTGGACGTCGGACAGGTAGCGGCGCGACTCGGCGCGGTCGGCGAAATCGTGGCGGCTGGCCATCAGGCGCACTTCGCGATAGCGCTCGAACATGCCCCGGTCAAGCTTGTCGGCGGTCTGGCGCGCCAGTTCGGCCAGGCTTTCGCCGATGTCGCTGCGTACCTGGTCGCCGGCGGACAGGCCGATCACCGCCACCAGCAATAGCGTCAACAGGCCAAGGAGGGAAGCAAAAGCGATGGTCAGCCAGGTGGCCAGGCTGGGACCGCGCGACAGGCGGGAAGGGGTGGTGGACATGGGCATGAGGGTCATGCGCTCATGAGATCACAGCGGCAACCTCGTGGCAATATCCGCGCAACCACGCGCAACCCTCGCGCAACCGCCGGACTGTCGGCCGCCCGCCTACAGCGCCGTGCGCAGCTCGAACAGTTCCGGGAACAGCACCACGTCGAGCATCTTGCGCAGGTAGCTCACCCCGCTGGTGCCGCCCGTGCCGCTCTTGAAGCCGATGATGCGCTCGACCGTGCTCACATGCCGGAAACGCCAGAAACGGAATGCCGTCTCCAGGTCGACCAGCTTTTCGGCCAGCTCGTACAAGGCCCAGTGGTGGGTGGCGTCACGGTACACGGCCAGCCAGGCGGCGCTCACGCTGGCGTCGCGCACCGTCGGCTGGCTGAAGTCGCGCGCCAGCCGCTCGGGGGCGATCTCCAGGCCGCTGCGCGCCAGCACCCGCACCGCTTCGTCGTAGATCGAGGGCGCCTTCAGCTCGTGCGCGAGCAGGTCATGCACGGGCGCGTCGTGGCTGTGCAGGGCCAGCAGGGCGGCGTTCTTGTTCCCCAGGATGAACTCGAGGGCGCGGTACTACCAGGACTGGAACCCTGACGAGCTGCCCAGATAGGGGCGGATGGCGGAATACTCCGGCGGCGTCATGGTGGCCAGCACGTCCCATGCATGCACCAGTTGCTCCATGATGCGGGCCACCCGCGCCAGCATCTTGAAAGCAGGGGGCAAATCGTCCGCCTGCAGCTGGGATCGAACGGCTTGCAACTCGTGCAGAATCAACTTGAGCCACAGTTCGCTGGTTTGATGTTGGATGATGAACAACATCTCGTTGTGGTTGCCGGAGCGCGGATGTTGACTCGTCAGCAACTGGTCCAGGCCCAGGTAGTCGCCGTAGCTCATCGCCTGGCTGAAATCCATGCGCGCGCCGCTCCAGGGGGCGGGCTGGTGGTTGTCGTCGCTGAGCATGTGCGCCTCCATCAAGGAAGAGGGCAGTCTAGCAAGCCGGATGGACGAAGGGTCGGCACTTTTTCCAGGGTGGCGCACTTTTTGAAAAAAATTTGAAGAAAA
>JBKHWY010000345.1:0-5372 GCA_046566285.1 Gammaproteobacteria bacterium
ATGTACCCCGACGAGATCTCGGCGCGCGTGCCCGGGTGGTGGGGGTGGGAGGGCGAGGGGAGCCTCAACTCGTTCGAGGGCGAGCTCTTCCGCGAGCAGGTGCGGCGCATCGAGGGCGAGTCAAGCGGGGCGGATGGCGACGTGCGCCGGGCTCAAGAACTGGGCTTGCCGGTGTACCGCAGCCTGGCCGAGCTGCCGCCCTGCGCTTGAACTCAGTAAGCCACCGTGAAGCGCATGCGGTGGTGCTGCGGACGCTCCGCTTCGTCCAGCAGCGCCAGCGCGTAGTCCGGCAGCGAGATCCGGCTGGCGCCGTCGGCATCGACCAGCAAGCGGTCCTGGCCGATGCGGTAGCGGCCGGTACGCTCGCCGGGGGCCAGCAGCGCGGCCGGGCTGAGGAATACCCAGTCAAGCCCGGCTTCCGCTTGCAGCAGGTCGAGAAAGGCGGCGGTGCGCAGCGCGCCTTCCTTCCACTCGGCCGGGAAATCCGGCTGGTCCACCACCCGTTCGCCCGAGGGCAGCAGCAGCGTGCCGGCTCCGCCCACCACCAGCAGCCGAGGAATCCCGCTGCGCTGGGCGGCCGCGATGATGGAACGGCTGGCCGCGCCGTCCGCGTCGCGCACCGGGTTGAAGGCGCTGATCAGCACATCGTGGCCCGCGACCAGCTGGGCCAGGCCGGCGGTGTCGTTCACATTGGCTTCCACGCCCTTCACGCGTTCGTGCCGGGGCAATTTGCTGGGGTTGCGCACGATGGCGGTGACGGCGTGCCCGCGCGCCAGGGCTTCAGCGAGGATGGCCGAGCCGACATAGCCGGTGGCGCCGATGAGTGCGATGTTCATGGTGAATCCTTTCAGTGATGGAGTGACGCCAGTATTCCATCTGAAAGACACGCGCACTATCCGCTAAAATCTGCAATCATCTTTAAGCTAGGCTGAACAATGCTGGATTTGAAGCCATATGTGGTGCTGGCCCAAGTGATCGAGTCGGGCTCGATGAGCGCGGCGGCGCGCAAGCTGGGCCTGTCGCCCTCGGCCATCAGCCAGACCATCTCCAACCTGGAACGCCAGTTCGGCGTGACGCTGTTGCACCGTTCCACGCGCAAGCTGGCGCTGACCGAGGCCGCGGAGCGCTGCCATGCCCATTGCGTGCGCCTGCTGGAGGCGGCCGATGCTGCCACCGCCTCGCTGGAGCAGGCGCGCGACGCGCCGACGGGCGAACTGCGCATCGCCGCCCCGGTCGGCTTCGGCGCCCACGTGGCGCCGGCCCTGGCGCCCGTGCTGGCCGAGTGGCCTTCCTTGCGCCTGCGCCTGATCGTGGACGATGCGATGATCGACCTGGTGCAGGCCCGCATCGACATCGCCCTGCGCGTGGGGCCGCTGGCCGATTCGAACTGGATCGGACGCAAGCTGTGCGAGCTCGAGCCGGTGCTGTGCGCGGCCCCCGCTTACCTGGAGCGGCACGGCACGCCGGCATCCCTGGCCGACCTGGCCCGGCACGACTGGCTGGCCGTGCAGCGCGACGCCGTGGCGCAGCTGCCGCTGGAGGTCGCGGGAGAGACCGAGCCCTTGAACCTGCCGCTGCGCACCTCCACCACCAACCAGATCGCCCTGCAGCAGATGTGCGAACAGGGCATGGGCATGGCGCGGCTGTTCCACATCGACGCGCGCGGCGCACTCGAGCGCGGCGCGCTGGTGCGGGTGCTGCCGCAACGGCGCCTGCCGTCACAAGCCTTGACCTTGCTGACGCCCAGCCGCGAAGGCGAGGCGGCCAAGGTGCGCGTCGCCGTCGCCGCCCTCAAGCGCTATTTTTCCGCCGAGCGCACCGGGCCTTGAAGGCAGGCGCGCGCCGGTCAGCGGGGGAACAGCAGGATCTGCGTGCAGCGGAACAGCGCGATGGTCTTGCCGCTTTCTTCCTGCGACACGGTGGCGTCCCACACCTGCGTGGTCTGGCCCATGTGCACACCCTTGGCCACGCACACGATGGCGCCGTCACGCGCCGTGCCCAGGTGGTTGGACTTCAGTTCGACGGTGGTAAAGCTGGTGGCGCCATGGGGCAGGTTGGCGTAGCAGCCGAAGCCGGCCGCCGTGTCGGCCAGCGCGACGATGCTGCCGGCATGCAGGTAGCCGTTGGGCGCCAGCAGGTGCGGCTGCACTTCCAGGCGCGCGTTCACCTCGGCATGGCCGACATGGGTGATCTCGATGCCGAGGTAGGCGGGAAAGGTGCCGGCCGCGAAGTTGTTGATGAATTCCGGAGTGAACTTGCTGAAGTTGCTCATGGACGGCTCCCTGACGCCGGCATGGCGCGAGCCGCTATTCTAAGCCGTTTCCGTTGTGGTGGCCGATGCTATACTCGCCATGTCGAAAAAGGCAGGACCGGTTCTGGTAAGCCCGGTCCCTCTGAAAAGAGCTCTGCTCCATGCGCTTCCAGTGAGAGGAAGCGCATGAGAACCCGCGACGAACCGTTGCGCACCGCGTGTGCGTTATCGGCTCGTCCGTGGTGCAGGCACTTGACAGCGTCCTTGAAATTGCACGCATTGCACCCGGCCGGGCCATCCCTTTCAGGAGCCAGCAATGCAATTGAACCACATCGACCTTCCCGTTCCCGACGTCGTCGCCGCCACGCGCTTTTTCGTGGACGGCTTCGGCTTTTCCATCCTCGAACAACGCGGCCGCGACGGCATGGCCATCCTGTCCGGCCCCGGCATGGTGCTGGTGCTCGCGCACGCGCCGGACGCGGTGTATCCGCCCACCTTCCACATCGGCTTCCTGCAGGACAGCGCGCAGGCCGTGCATGACGCCTGGCGGCATCTGCAAGCCTGCGGCGTGGATGCGCCCGCGCCGAAAGTCATGCGCGGCAGCCTGCTGTTCTACTGCCGTGCGCCCGGCGGCGTGCTGGTGGAGGTCAGCTATCGCGGGCCGCTGCCCCGGCCTGAGGCGGCTTAGGCCGCCTTGGCCAGGGTACCGGCCTGCGCCATACGGCGCACGTGGGTGGCGGCCGCTTCGCGCCCGGCATCGTAGCGCTGGCGCACGCCATAGGTGGAGAAGTCGTGGTCGCCACCGCTCACGAAGGTCGGTCCCTGGATGACCTGCAACTGCTTCAGGGCGCGCTGGCGCATCAGCCACTGGAAGGCGGGCATCTCGTTCAGTTTGCTGTCCTTGCCCACGCGTTCCAGTTCATCGAGCATGTCGATGAAGCCCTGCATGCCCCCGCTGCCGCCATACTCGTCCCAGAAGCGGTTCTGGAATTGCAGGGTGGTGGTGCGGGTCTGCACGTCCACCAGGTTGGACGGCACCGGCAGGTCGCCCGTCGGGAACAGGTCCACCGTGAAGATCGGGAAGTGCGGATTGGCGATGTCTTCCGGCTCGAGCATGTTCAGGAGCGCGTCCATCGGCGTGTTGTCGAACAGGGCGCCGTCCCAGTACGCGCGCCCGTCCACCACCGTGGCCGGAAAGCCCGGCGGCAGGCTGCCGCTGGCCATGATGTGGGCCGGCGTCAGGGCACTGTGCACCGAGTGGTGGTTGCCGGACCTGGGATGCGCCGCCTCGTCGATGTAGTTGGAGAAGGTGGTCAGGCGGCCGCTTTGCACGTCCGTGGCGGTGACGCCGATGCGGATATGGTCGGGATTGTTGAGCTGCTCAAAATCGAGATGGCGCGCCAGCGTGCCCAGCATCGGCGTCGTGTTGCACAGGCTGTTCCAGCCCATCACGTTGAGGTAATCGGTGCGCGAGGTCCAGAAATTCGGATTGCCCAGCAGGGAGAGATTGGCCTGGATCGAGGGCGCCATGAAGGGCACCTGCGGCAGCGTGATCGCCTCCCAGATGCCGTGCAGGCTGGCGACGATGTCGCCGCCCTTTGCGCCGGCAATGGCCGCCGCGTTCACCGCGCCGATCGACACGCCGGTGACGGCCTTGGGATACCAGCCCGATTCGACCAGTTCGGAGACCACGCCGTATTCGAACGCCCCCAAGGCGCCGCCGCCCTGGAGAATCAATGCCATCGGTTTCAACTTCGCTTTCATGCCCACTCCTGAGTAGCGTCAATAGGAGTGCTTAGCGTGGCGCAAGCGGCGGCGCCTGTATTGACACCGCTCAAGCCGGGTGTTGCGAAATTGGTAAGCGGGCCTGAACGCTGCCTAAACGCTGCCTTCGCGCTCGATGACCAAAATGCGGGCTGCGCCGCGCGGATGGGCCAGGTTCTCGCAGCCGTTTTCGCGAGCCGATTCCTAGCGAGATTGGCTTGAAGCGCGCGCTAGGACTGTGCGCCACTGTTCCCTCGACCAGTTTTCCAACGCGCCCGAACTTGTTCCGGCAACCGGGTCCAAATCTTGAATCTCAACGGTGTTGGGTGAAGCGGAATTATCTCAGACGGATAGCATGGCCAGCGCGATTGGCGGCGAATGAATCCGTACTTCCTCAGGCAAGTTCAAAAAATGTACTCTTGGGCTAAATGACAATAAACTATTTCAGCTTGGAATTGGTTTCACTTCGAAAACTAATCGTTACCAAAATAAATTCCTGCGCGTGTTTATCCCGCTATATGTAGCAGGGTTGTTGCAATTGGCGAGAATTGCGCACTCTGCTCGTTGCTACACTCCATGCGGCGTCACTGAGCACGTTAGCGCCCTCTTGAAAAGATTCAATAGGTGAAGCTGTAGCCAGTGAGCAGATACGTCAAATACTAAACACTCGTTTCATCCCTCTACAAGGAAAAGTATGCGCAAACTAGGATTGGCTGTATTGAGCGCTGTTATTTCGCAGTTTGCTCATGGAGCAGTAACACAGCGTGTGGTTGAAGCAGAAGCATTCGCCAGCGGAACAACGACTGCGGACATGCTCGCCAGTGCGGGCTCGGCCGTGTCGCGATCGTCGACCGGGACGTATGCATGGTGGGTGACAAATACTGCTGATCTAAGCACCGGAACGTATTCGGTGTATGCGCGCGTAGCGCTTGCGCCCGGAGTTACCGGTCCAAAGTCGTTCGGGCCACAGATCTATTATGGGGGAAACCTGGTCACAACTGCATCCGCAGGAATCACCAATAAAGCTTTCCGTTGGATCAGAATTACCTCATTCGACCTTGCTCAGATTGGCGGCGAATTGCGTATAGCGGACTGGTCTGAAGCCGGATTGCTCGTGGATAAACTCGCGATCGTCAAGGATGTCGCCGTTCAGGCTGAGCTGGTCTCCGGGGCCGGGGCAACGATAGTGACCGAGACGGCGGCGCAGGGGGGGCGGGCGATTACGCGCAGCACGTCCGGAATCTACCAATATTGGATCGCGCCGCAAACCGATCTGGCGCCCGGCGATTATGACGTACTAGTTCGACTCAAATCTGCCAGCGGCACGCGCACTTTTACTGGTATCGTAGCTCTGGAT
>JBKHWY010000346.1:0-5316 GCA_046566285.1 Gammaproteobacteria bacterium
CATGCGGCAGGGACGCCTGCAGCTGTTCGATACCTGGGATGCGATCCTCGAACATGTGCGCCGCGTGCCCGCCGGGGCAGGCTATGCGCCCGACGCGCTGATCCAGCTTGCGCCAAAGGGCGCGCATGCCGTCATCGATACCCGCCGCGCGCCTCACCTGGCCAGCAGCGGCGCCGCGCTTGCCCTGGACGATCTGTTCGTTGAGCTTAATGCATGAATACAGCCGGCATGAAGACAGCCCGCATGAAGACCCCCGTCTCCACCATCCTGACGCCAATGCGCGTGCCCCCTACGACGGCTGTGGCAGCGGCCCTCTACCTGTGCTGGTGGCTGGGTACCTTCCCATTCCAGGTGACCACCGGCGGCTTGCAACCGCAGTACCTGCTGTTTCCCGCGAGTGTACTTGCCGTGGTATTCGTGGCCAATCAGATGTGTACGCTGGAGGCGGCCATGCAGGTCATGTGGCAGCGCCGGCTGCCGCCGGAATTTTGCCACCGCACTGCGCGTGACAGCTACCTGCAGATGGCCGCAGCCCATGCGTTCCTCGTCGTCAGCGTAGCCCTTCAGGTAGCGATACCGAAGACGGCTCTGCAGGTGACAACGGCCGCCGCCATCCTTTCCGTGCTGTCGACCGCGACATGGCTGGCTGGGATGCTTTCACGCCGCATGGCGCGGGTCGGCTTCGTTGCCGGCCTGGCGCTGGGCGTGCTCGCCGTCAGCCAGCCGGATCGCTTGCCCGGCATGCTGCAGCGTCTTGACGCGCTGCCCTCGGCGGCACTGGTCCTGCTCACCTTGCTGTGGCCAGCGCTGCTCGGGTGCCTGGCAGCCCGCCCCGGCGCGCTCGTGCCGCGCCAGGCGGCCGTGCGCCGGTCCGATTCCGTATTCGGGCGCCTTACGCACCTGCATCGCCGGATCACGTTCCTGACACTGGACGGCATGGTCAGGAAGAAGCAGCCGACCGCGTTTGGCGGGCAACAGGCCTGGTGCGTCGTCCTGCTCGATGCCTGGGTGTTTCTGCTACCCGCGCACCACGCCCTGTCGCAAATATGGTTTCCAGCCCTGTGGGTGGTGCTGGTGGCGGTCAACTTGCCGGCCTTTGACCTGCATTGGCGGCATGTGCTGTCCCCCGGTGGCTGGCGGCGCGCGAACATTGGCTGGCGCTTGTGGATTTCCTCGTTTCTGGTCTACGCCGCCGTGATCGGCGCCATGGACAGGATCCGCAACCTGTTCGGTGTGCTGTCCGGCCAGGCGTCGACATGGCCCAGTCCGCTCGGCATCGCGGTGGCATGCACGGAACTGGGCTTGCTGATCGCACTGGCGGTGCTGCTGCGTGGCCTCGTTCGGGATGCATGGATTATCGTCGCCCTCACGATCGGCTCACTCTTGAGTGGCTTCATTCCGATCCACGACCAGGCGTGGTTGGTGGCACTGCGTCACATGGCGGCCTATCCCCTCGTGCTGATCGCCGCGACGGTGGCAGCCATTGTCGCGGCCAATCGGGCCTGGAACGTGGATCGCCTCATCGCCGCGGCACGCGGCTGACCCATCCAGCGGTGGCACGGCATTGCGGCGCCACCGCAAGACCCGCGCTTCGCGCGCCCTAATCGAGCATTAAACCGCGCTTACCGGCCAGTGATTCGGCACGTCGTGATGCGCGGCTTTCAATACCAACCCACTGCAAGGAAACGCATGACCCGTCATCTCCGTACCACCCTGCTTGCCACCGTCCTGGCCTCGGCCCTGGCCGCGTTCGGCCCCGCCGGCGCCGCCATCGACCTGAATGCGCCGCTTCCGCTCAACCCCCAGGTCAAGGTCGGCAAGCTGCCCAACGGCCTGACCTACTACATCCAGCGCAACGGCAAACCCGAGCACCGGCTCGAACTGCGGCTGGTGGTAAAAGCCGGCTCGGTGCTGGAGGACGACGACCAGCAGGGCCTGGCGCACATGGTCGAACACATGGCGTTCAACGGCTCGACGCGTTTCAAGCGGCAGGAACTGATCTCCTACCTGCAGTCGATCGGCCTGAAGTTCGGCCCCGATCTGAACGCCTATACCAGCTACGACGAGACGGTGTACATCCTGCCGGTGCCGACCGACCGCAAGGAGGACGTCGCCAAGGCATTCACGGTGCTGGAGGACTGGGCCCATGGCGTCACGATGGCGAGCGGCGATATCGACAAGGAGCGGCCCATCATGCTGGAGGATGTGCGCCAGCACAAGGGCGTGCAGGACCGGATGCAGCGGATGCTGGCACCGAAGCTCTTCAATGGCTCGCGCTACGCCGTGCGCGATACGGCAGGCAAGGAAGAGGTGCTGCGCCAGGCGCCTCCGGAGGCGCTGCGCCGCTTCTACCGTGACTGGTACCGGCCCGACCTGATGGCCGTGATCGTGGTGGGCGACATCGATCCAGCCGAGGCCGAACGGCTGGTGAAGGCCCACTTCTCCGGCCTGGTCAATCCCGCCAACGAACGTCCACGCAATTACCCGGACATCCCTGCACGTACGAGCACCGAAGCCCTCGTGTTCAGCGACCCCGAGGTGCAGGTCAATTCGCTGGAGCTGTATTATCCGACCCGTATCGAACCGAACCCGACCACCTATGGCGGCTATCGCGACAAGACGATCGACATTCTGTTCACGCTGCTGCTGAACCAGCGCCTGGCCGAACTGGCCCAGCAGGCCAACCCGCCATACATGGGCGCTGGCAGCGCCAACGTGAACTTGACCGCGCGCCACACGGCATTCAGGATCGGCATGGCGCTTGGTGCGGGCGGTGCCGCCCCCGCCATCGCCGCCGTGCAGCAGGAACAGCAACGGATACGCCAGTTCGGCTTCACGCAAGCGGAGCTGGAGCGCATGCGCAAGGTCGTGCTCGGCATGGTGGAACGGTTGAACAATGAGCGCAACACCACCGATTCGGCGAAGTATGTGGGCGAATACATGCGCAACTTCCTGGTTGGCGAACCCGCGCAGGGGATCGAGGCCGAATATCGCCTGATGCAGGAGCTGTTGCCGACGATTGCACTGGAAGAGATCAATGCCAGGGCGAGCAAGTTCTTCCCCATCGGTAGCGCCAAGTTGGTGGCATATGCCGGCAGCACCAAGTCCGCACCGCCTCCGACCGCCGAGCAGTTGCTGGCCGACGTCGCCAGCGCCGAGCAGGCCAAGGTCGTCAATCGGGAGGAGAAAGCGCTTGCGACCAGCCTGATGGCGCGGCCGGCCAAGCCCGGCGCCATCGTCGCCGAAAGTCGGGACGCGAAACTCGGCCTGACGCGCCTGACCCTGTCCAATGGCGTGAAGGTGATTTTGAAACCGACCGATTTCAACAAGAATCAGGTCCTGCTCGGGGCCCAGCGTTATGGCGGCCAATCCTTGTTCGAGGAAGCGGACCTCGCGAATGCGCGGATCGCCAGCGAGCTCGTCAGCGTGATGGGCATTGGTAACTTCGCACCGCTGGACGTGCAAAAGGTGGTGGCCGGCCGCCAGGCAGGCCTCGCCATGTCGCTGGGCGCCTACACGGACGAGATCAACGGCGGCTCCAGCGCCAAGCTCGACGACATCGAGACCATGCTCCAATACCTGTGGCTGCGCTTCGACGGCGTGCGCCGCGACGAGTCGCTGTATAAGGCTTATCTGGGCAACGTGAAGGAAGTGCTGCGCAACCGCGCCGGCGTTCCCGAGGCGCGCTTGGGCGACGCCATCGTGGACACGCTGTACGCGTCCCACCCGTACGAGCCGCGCGCCTTCCGCCCGGAAGACGTGCCTAGAATCGATCTGGAGCGCAGCACCGCGCTGTATCGCCAGCGCTTTTCCAGCGCCAAAGGACTGACGTTCACGCTGGCGGGGGACTTCGATATCGCGACCATCAAACCGCTCGTCACGGCCTACCTCGGCACGCTGCCCACGCCTGACCTGCCGCTCGCCTACCGCGACGTCGGCCTGCGTAGCGTCCGTGGCGTCGTCAAGAAAGTGGTGCAGGCCGGTACGGAGCCGAAGAGCGTCGTGTCGTTGACCTTCTCCGGCCCGGCCACCTGGTCTGAGCCTGAAACCCTGCGCATGAGCGTCTTGACGGATGTGATGAACCTTCGAGTGAACGACGTGCTGCGCACGAAGCTCGGCCTGGTCTATTCCGGCCAGGTGACGGGCTCGGTGCAGCGCATCCCGAACCAGCGTTACGAACTCTCGGTGCAGCTGCCGACCGGGCCGGAAAAGGTCGACCAGTTGATTGCAGCGCTGTTCACTGAAATCGACAGCGTCAAGACCAACGGTCCGACTGCCGCCGAACTCGACAAGGTCAAGGCCAACTGGCGCCAGAATGTGCGGATCTGGCAGCATGAAAACGGCTATTGGCTGAACGGGCTGCAGGCCTCGCTCTTGAATGGTACGGACCCGATGCGGCTGCTGACCATCACGCAGGAAATCGACAAGTTGAGCGTGGCCGACGTGCAGCAGGCGGCCCAACGCTACTTCGACGAGAAGAACTACGTCCAGGTCGTGCTGAATCCGGAAACGCCGGTCAAGACGGCGAGCAGCGGGCAGCACTGATCGGCCTGCCGTAGGAGCGGGCCGTGGCAGCGCCGGCTCCTTCGATCCACCCCCGGCCGAGCACACGTGTAAGGTATCGGCGGCCGACCATAGAGCGGGCGATCCTGCTGCCACTGCTGGGGCACCCGCGCAGGCAGGTGCCCAGCTAGTCCTGCTGAAAATGGCGCCGTGCCGCATCGCTCGGCTGGCCGAACAGGGCAAGATTCATCAGACCACGCGCCCCTGTGTTTGTACGCAAAGCAATTGCAGCGTGATAACAGTGGTGAATAGCCATTATTTGTGTGCCAATGTCACATCATGCATTGACTGCTGGTCCAACCTCGGAAATGAGCCATTGTTTTTTATCGGCCCATCATCTGCTTGCATGCGCAACCAAGCAGTCCCGGGTTGGTGCGGCCGAAGGCACCCTGATCGACTGTCCAGCCATTCTTCAGACTTGGCCCACAAGTATCGGCCAATTGATGCACCCTCATATCTAGTTGACTTCCACCCCGACGCTAACATCGACAAGAAAGCGCCATGAGCCAATACAATCTCAACGAGGCCAGTTTCGATCTCCACCCTCGTATGAAGGACCGCACGGTCAACCAATTCATCCTCAATGACGACGGTCCAAGCGATTTTTCCTTTGTCATCTCGCGCGCGGAAGACTTTGTCGAAACAACGATTGAAGCCTTCGCCTATCGCCTTGCTACCGAGCTGCGCAAAGCGTTGCCGAAATTCGAACTGCTCGGCCAACGCGACCTGGAGGTGGGCGGCTCAGCAGCGGTG
>JBKHWY010000347.1:0-5314 GCA_046566285.1 Gammaproteobacteria bacterium
GGCCTCCGCCTGGACGACGTTCTGCGGCTAACGATATAAACAAAAAAACCGTCGTTCAGCGTTCTTAGAACCTGGTCTCCCGAGCCGACCGCAAAAACTCATCCAGAATCGGCGTGCAATCGAGCAGGTCGGTCCCTCCGGCCCGGTGAAACTCGGGGTGCCACTGCAATCCCATCACGAAGTCCGCGCGCTGGTAGCGGATGGCCTCCACGATCCCGTCCGGGTCGGACATGGCTTCGATGCGGATGTCCCGTCCCAGATCGTTGACCGCCTGGTGGTGAATCGAATTGACGATTGGCCGGCCCTCCTTGGGGAACATGCGCCCCAGCAGCGAACCAGGCGCGAACTGGATGGCGTGCCGGTGCGCGTCGTAGTCACTGTGCACGTGCGCCAGCGCCTCCGGCACATTGGTCGCCACGTCCTGGTACAAGGTGCCGCCAAAAGCCACGTTGATCAACTGGCAGCCGCGGCAGATGCCCAGCACCGGTTTGCCGGCATCGACGAATTCGTGCAGCAATTCCAGTTCGTAGACGTCGCGCGCGCGGTCGCCGTTCCATTCCGGCCGCGTGGGCGACTCGGAATAGGTTTGCGGCGACACATCCGCCCCGCCCTGCAGCACCAGCCCGTCCAGGTGGCGCGCGTAATGGCGCAGGGTGATATTGCTGGGATGGAGCTGGCCGTTGGTGTTGACAGTCGGGATCATGAACACCAGCACGTCGCGCGACATCACCCACTGTGCGATCGATTCTTCCAGGTACTGCAGATTCTTGCTGCGCAGGCCGGTGGCGCCCGGTTCGGGGTGGAAGATGCGCGCAGAGATGCCGATGCGCAGGGTGCGGCGCATGTAGTCGCGCCCGATCTTGTCGCGCAGGGCGCGCCAACGCGACGCGAACACGCGCCCCGCCAGCGCCAGCGGGGTGTCGTGTTCTTTCTGGTAACGCGGCCGCGCTTCGGCGGCACGACGATCGGGCACGCGCGGGGCGTTGGGGGGATCGCGGTGGTCGTGGTCAGCCATTGTGAGCGGGTAGATGAAAACAACTCAAATATAGCCCGGCACGCCAAGGCGCACGATTCAGCGTTGTCAAAAATTCTCTACAGCCGACCGCTCAGGTAGGAATCGACAACAATTTCTTCACGGCGCACAACAAATTGCGGTCGCGCACTGGCTTGTCCAGGGTGCCACGCACCCGCGCCGTGCGGCCGCGCCCTTCGTCGTACGGAAACGACGGGCCCACCAGCAACACCACGGCAATCCGCTCGCCCTTCGGGCTGGCCTTGATGTCGGCGCACAGCTGGTAGGGGTCCAGCCCGGGCATGGAGGTGTTGACCAGCACCAGCGCCACCGCCGTATCCGTGCACAGCTTGACGGCGGCGCCAGCATTGTCGATGTACTCGACCGGACGGCTGCGCGGACCCAGGAGGCGCGCCAGGTGCTCGCGCAAGGCTGGACGCTGGTCCACGATCAGCACCGCGCCCTCTTGCGGGGCGCGCCGTTGGGCCGCATATTCGGCCGGATCGGTCAGGTCGAAGTCGAGCCGGGGCTTGCGGCGGCGTTCGGGCACCGCGGGCATGGTGCCGGCCGGCAGGGCATCGAGGGCCTGGTTACGCTTGACCACCAGTTCGGCCATCCGGGCACACAGCACCTGGCGGTCGAGCGGACGGGCCAGTTTGCTGTGCGGCATGTCCGCCAGCCCACGGCCAATCACGAGCACGGGGCACAGCGGCCCGATATTGACGGCGTTCAGCTCGGCCACGGCCTTGACGTTGTCGCCATTGCACACGCAGATGTCGGGCTCTTCCAGGCTGGCGTCCAGCAGGCAGCTGTAGGACGGGCCGTTGGGGGGCGCAAACAACAGCGCTTCGGAGATTTCGGCCCGCTCGACCGCGTCGAAACCCATCAGGCGGACGGCGTAAGGATATTTGGTTGCACTCATGATCATGAACTGTGGAAACGGCCTATGCACGCAGAATCTACCGAGAAATTTGCACCAAAGCAAGCTGTATCATTCCGCGCCACTCCCCCTGTCGTTTTCCGCTCGACAAGATAGAATGCGCAGGCACTTGAATAATCAACTTAGATATGGCTACTAAAAAACCGGCTTCCCAGACCAGCGACTACAGCGAAGCATCCATCCGCGTCCTGAAGGGACTTGAGCCCGTCAAGCAACGGCCAGGCATGTACACGCGCACGGAAAATCCGCTGCACATCATCCAGGAAGTCATCGACAACGCCTCCGACGAAGCGCTCGGTGGGCACTGCAAGAACATCAACGTCACCCTCAACACGGACGGTTCGATCACGGTGGACGACGACGGCCGCGGCATTCCCGTGGGCCTGCACCCGGAAGAAAACGTGCCGACCGTGGAGATCGTGTTCACCCGCCTGCACGCGGGCGGCAAGTTCGACAAGGGCTCGGGCGGCGCCTACGCGTTCTCGGGCGGCCTGCACGGAGTGGGCGTGTCGGTCACCAACGCGCTGTCCTCGCGCCTGCAGATCGAAGTCTGGCGCAAGGACGGCGGCAACGGCTACCACCGCCTGACGTTCGCGGACGGCGAAGTGATCGAGCCCCTGGTGTCGATGCCAGCCCCGCGCGACGGCAAGAAGAGCGGCACGCGCGTGACCGCCCTACCCAATCCGAAGTACTTCGATTCGCCGGTCATTTCGATGGTCGAGCTGCAGCGCCTGCTGCGCTCGAAAGCCGTGCTGCTGCCCGGCGTGACCGTCACGCTGACCAATGCCAAGAGCGGCGACGTGACCACCTGGCGCTACGACGAAGGCTTGCGCGGGTATCTGAACGAGATGCTGGCGCAAGCCACCGACGGCGAGCCGCTCATCCCGCTGTTCGAAGGCGAGCAGTTCTCCAACGGCGAAGACGGCTTTGCCGAAGGCGAAGGCGCGGCTTGGGTGGTGGCATGGACCGAGGCCGGAGCCATCGTGCGCGAGTCCTACGTGAACCTGATCCCCACGCCCAATGGCGGCACCCACGAATCGGGCCTGCGCGATGGCTTGTTCGGCGCGGTGAAGAACTTCGTCGAGATGCACTCGCTGCTGCCCAAGGGCGTCAAGCTCCTGCCCGAGGACGTGTTCGCGCGCGCCTCCTTCGTGTTGTCCGCCAAGGTGCTGGACCCGCAATTCCAGGGCCAGATCAAGGAACGCCTGAACTCGCGCGACGCCGTGCGCCTGGTGTCCGGCTACAGCCGCCCGCCTCTGGAACTGTGGCTGAATCAGCACGTGGAACTGGGCCGTAAACTCGCCGAACTGGTGATCAAGCAGGCGCAGACGCGCCAGCGTTCACTGCAGAAGGTCGAGAAGAAGAAGTCCTCCGGCGTGGCCGTTTTGCCGGGCAAACTGACCGATTGCGAGTCGACCGACATCACCCGGAACGAACTGTTCCTGGTGGAGGGCGATTCGGCCGGCGGCTCGGCCAAGATGGGACGCGACAAGGAATTCCAGGCCATCCTGCCGCTGCGCGGCAAGGTGCTCAACTCCTGGGAGACCGACCGCGACCGCCTGTTTGCCAACAACGAGATCCATGACATCGCGGTGGCGATCGGCGTCGATCCGCACAGCTATGGCGATTCGCCCGACCTCTCCAATCTGCGCTACGGGAAGATCTGCATCCTGTCGGATGCGGACGTGGACGGCTCGCACATCCAGGTGCTGTTGCTCACGCTCTTCTTCAAGCACTTCCCCGCCCTGTTCGACCATGGCCACATCTGCGTGGCGCGCCCGCCCCTGTATCGGGTCGATGCGCCGGCGCGCGGCAAGAAGCCGATCCAGAAGCTGTACGCGCTGGACGACGGTGAACTCCTGGCCATCGAGGACAAGCTGAAAAAAGACGGCTTGAAAGACGGTCAATGGTCGATCTCGCGCTTCAAGGGCCTGGGCGAGATGAACGCCGAGCAGCTGTGGGAAACCACCATGAACCCCGACACGCGGCGCCTGTTGCCGGTGTCGCTGGGCGACTTCGACCACATCGCCGCCTCCTCCCGCTTCAATATGCTGATGGGGAAAGGCGAAGCGGCCGCACGGCGCGCCTGGATCGAAGAACACGGCAACGAAACCGAAGCGGACATCTGACCGGACACCCTGGCCTACTTCACCTATGATCATCGGCATCGACCTTGGCACTACCAACAGCCTGGTTGCGCTCTGGCGCGACGGCGCCGCCCACATCATCCCGAACGCGCTCGGCCAGGCGCTCACGCCCTCGTGCGTGGGCATCGACGACGACGGCACGGTGCTGGTGGGGGAAGCGGCGCGCCAGCGCCTGCAAACCCACCCGCACCTGACCACGGCCCTGTTCAAGCGCTACATGGGCAGCGAGAAGGTGGTCCAGCTGGGGCGCCAGCAGTTCCGCCCCGAGGAACTGTCGTCGATGGTGCTGCGCGCCCTGAAGGCGGATGCCGAAGCCTTCCTCGGCCACCCGGTCGAGGAAGCCATCATCACCGTGCCGGCCTACTTCAGCGACGCCCAGCGCAAGGCCACCCGCGCGGCCGGCCAGCTGGCCGGGCTGAAGGTCGAGCGGCTGGTGAACGAACCGACCGCCGCGGCGCTGGCCTACGGCATCCAGGATACCGGGCGCGAAACCAAGTTCCTGGTGTTCGACCTGGGCGGCGGCACCTTCGACGTATCGATCCTTGAACTGTTCGAAGGGGTGATGGAGGTGCGCGCCTCGGCGGGCGACAACTTCCTCGGCGGCGAAGACTTCGTCAACCTGCTGGCGGACGCCTTCGTCACCCGCTCCGGCCTGGACAAGGCGTTGGGCAAGCAGCTGCTCGAAGGCGGCGCGCGCCAGCGCCTGCGCGACGAAGCCGAGCGGGTCAAGCGCGCCCTCAGCGCCGCGCCGAACGCGCGCATGAGCTTTGCCTACAACGGCCAGGACTACGCTTGCGACTGGGACGAAGACGGCTTTGCCAAGCTGTGCGAACCGTTGATGGCGCGCCTGCGCACGCCGGTCGAACGGGCCCTGCGCGACGCCACCATCAAGGCGTCCGAACTGGACGCGGTGGTGCTGGCGGGCGGCTCGACCCGCATGCCCATTGTTCGGAAACTCGTTTCGCGCATGTTCGGGCGCTTTCCGGCCGTGCACCTGGACCCCGACCAGGCCATCGCCCTGGGCGCGGCCGTACAGGCGGGCCTCAAGATGCGCGACGCCGCGCTGGAAGAAGTGGTGATGACGGACGTGGCGCCGTATTCGATGGGCATTGCGATCTCGCGCGAGATCGGCCCCAACGAGTACGACGGCGGCCACTACCTGCCCATCATCGACCGCAATTCGACGGTGCCGATCTCGCGCGCCGAACGCATCAC
>JBKHWY010000348.1:0-5307 GCA_046566285.1 Gammaproteobacteria bacterium
CAGCCCGACCCGGTCGAAGAACTTCGACGCCACCCTGGAATACTACTTCCCGAAAAACGGCTATGCGCAGATCACGCTGTTCCATCGCGATATCGACGGCTACCTGCAGAACTTCGAACTGCAGGAGTCGATCGGCGGGCAGAACTACCGCGTCACCCGTCCGCAAAACTCCGGCAAGGGCAAGCTCAAAGGCGTGGAATTCGGCGTGCAGAGCTTCTTCGACTTCCTGCCCGGCTTCTGGAGCGACTTCGGCGGCCAGTTCAACTACACCTACATCACCGGGGAAAACCAGACCCGCACCACGTTTTCCGGCAGTGCCTTCGAGACCACGCGCCTGATCGACGTGGCGCGCAACAGCTACAACGTGGCGCTCCTGTACGAAGGCAATGGCCTGACCGGCCGCCTGACCGCCACGCGGCGCGGCGCCTACGTCGAGCAGATCGCCGAGGCGCGCTTCAACCAGGACCGCATCGTCAAGCCGACCACCTATGTGGATCTCACGCTGACCTACGACCTCACGCCGACGCTGTCGATCCAGTTCGATGCCATCAACCTGACGCGCGAGCGCTACGAGAGCTACGTGGGCGATCCGGTGCGTCCGCGCGACATCCGCTACACGCCCACCGTGTTCGGGCTGGGCTTGCGCTTCAAGATGTAGGGAGAGGCGATGTCCAGCACGTACACCAACCCGGTCTACCCGGCCATCATGGCCGACCCCTTCGTGCTGGCGCACGAAGGCATGTACTACGCCTACGGCACCGCTCCGGCCCCGGCGGGCGGACGCCAGTTCCCGGTGCTGCGCTCGTCCGACCTGGTCCAGTGGGAGTCGCTCGGCCACGCGCTCGAGCCGCCCGTGGGCGCCATCGACTTCTGGGCGCCGGAGGTGGCCTTCAACGATGGCACCTTCTACATGTACTACTCGGCCCAGGGCATCGACGCCCAGGACCACCAGCTGCGCGTGGCCACCAGCCTGGACCCCGCCGGGCCGTTCATCGACGCCGGCCGTGTGCTGGTGCCGGACCAGCCGTTCTCCATCGACGCCCATCCGTTCCGCGACGAGGATGGCCAGTGGTACCTGTACTACTCGATCGATTTTCTCGAACTGGAAGGCGACCACCGGATCGGCACCGGCATCGTGGTGGACCGCATGCTGGACATGACGACGCTGGCCGGCGAGCCCGTCACGGTGGTGCGTCCGCACGCGGACTGGCACCTGTTCCTGAAGGACCGCACCATGTATGGCGCCGTGTACGACTGGCATACAGTGGAAGGGGCGGCCGTGCTGCGTTACGAGGGCCGCTACTACTGTTTCTACAGCGGCGGGGCGTGGGAGCGCGAGAACTATGGCGTCAGCTATGTCGTCGCCGACCATCCGCTCGGGCCGTTCCGGCGGCCGCCCGAAAGCGAACCCTTGATGCGCACGCGCCCCGGTCACGTCATCGGACCGGGACACAATTCGTTCACCCGCACGCCCGACGGCCAGACCTGGATCGTCTACCATGCCTGGGACCTGGCGCGCACCGGGCGGCGCATGTGCATCGATCGCCTGCGCTGGGAGGAGGGCAGGCCGCTTACCGACGGCCCCACCTGGACCGCGCAGCCCGGGCCTGGGTCGCGGGCGTGAACTAGAATGCCGGCCCGAGGCGCGCGGTGGCGCCGTCCACCACCACGGCGGAAAACGAGGTGCGCGTCGGCCCGGCGCCTTCGATCAGGTCGAGCAGCGCCGTGGCGGCCGCCTGCGTCATCTCGTGCATGGGCTGGCGCAGCGTGGTGAGTTTATAGCTCAGCCAGTCGCCCTGGGCGATGCCCCCGAAACCCGTGATCGACAGCTGGCCGGGCACGTCCAGCTTCATTTCGTGGCGCGCCGTGTCCAGGCAGCCGATCGCCATCACGTCGTTGCCGCAGATGACGGCGTCGGGCACGTGACCCAGGCGCACGACGATTTCACGCAAGCCCCGTCCGCCGCTGGAATAATCGAAGGACCCGTTCACGCACAGGGGCGCCCCCAGGCCCAGTTCGGCCAGGCGCTCGGCCACGCCACGGCGCCGTTCCAGCGCCACCGGCGACTCGGGCGGTCCATCGATCAGGGCGAAGCGCTTGTGTCCCGCGGCGGCCAGGCGGCCCACCAGGAGGCGCGCGGCGCCGCGCTGGTCGCACACCACCGCGCTGGCCTGGTTGTCCGGCAGGCCGCGGTTGAACAGCACCAGCGGCAGGCGGCGCCGCTCGAATTCGGCGATCTGCGCGCTCGACAGGCGTGCGGCCACCACGGCGCCATCGACCTGGTGCTGCCACACCTGGGCCAGCGCGTCGTCGATGTCGTTTTCGCGCGCCAGTGACAAGAGCAGCATGCGCAGGCCGCGCTGGCTGAACTGGCGGCTCAGTTGCGACAGCACCTCCGGGTAGTGCAGCGTGACCTGCACCGGCATCAGGACCGCCACCAGGTTGCTGCGCCGGGTATTGAGGCTGCGCGCGGCGGCGTTGGGGACGTAGTCCAGCTCGCGCGCCGCCTGCATCACCCGCGCATGGGTGGCCTTGGACACGCTGGCGCCCGGCTGGAAGGCGCGCGAGACGGCCGATTGCGACACCCCGGCCGCGCGCGCCACGTCGTAGGAAGTGACCCGGCGCGCCTGCTGGCGGATCTCTGCCTTCAGCTCGGCGATGTCAACAGGGTGCGGCGGCAGGGTCATCATCAAGTGGTGGGTGGGCGCTGCACGGAAGACATGGGTGAAGCGGCGAGTGTACCAAGTAAACTTGCCTTGTGGCAACATGCAACTTGCGCTTTGCCTGTAATAGCACCCCGTCATGTTGTAAATCCGCCCGCCACCTCATCACCGGCGCCGCGCGGCCGTCGGCCTGATCTGGTAACATCTCGCCCCTTACAAAAAGGGGTTCCATGGCACACGCTTGCGGCATTGATTTCGGCACGTCCAATTCCACGGTGGGGGTGGTGCGGCCCGGGCAGGGTGCGCTGCTGGCCCTGGAGGATGGCAAGCTGACCTTGCCCTCGGTGGTGTTCTTCAATGCCGAGGACGACGAGACCAGTTACGGGCGCGCCGCGCTGGCGGGCTACCTGGCCGGCTATGAAGGCCGCCTGATGCGTTCCCTGAAAAGCCTGCTGGGCACCAGCCTGATCGACGGCCAGACCGAAGTGGCGGGGCGCGCATTGCCGTTTCGCCAGCTGCTGGCCTCCTTCATCGGTGAAGTCAAGCGCCGCGCGGAGGGCGCGGCCGGCCAGCGCTTCGAGTGCGCCGTGTTCGGCCGGCCGGTGTATTTCATCGACGACGATGCCGACGCCGACCGCACTGCCGAGGACACCCTGGCGGAAATCGCCCGCTCGGTGGGCTTCAAGCACGTGGCCTTCCAGTACGAGCCGATCGCCGCCGCCTTCGACTACGAGTCGCGCATCGAGCGCGAAGAACTGGTGCTGATCGCCGACATCGGCGGCACCGATTTCGATAAATACCTGAGCCTGTCGTCGGTGATGCCGCTCCTGGGCTACCAGAGCGAACTGAATAACGGCGCCTCGATCCCGTCGAGTTACTACTTCAACCTGGCGACCTGGCACACCATCAACCTGGCGTATTCGCGCAAGGTGGTGAACCAGCTGGCCGACCTGGTGCGCGACGCGCGCGAGCCGGCCCGGCTGGTGCGCCTGCAGCGCCTGATCGACGAGCGCGCCGGGCACTGGCTGGCCATGCAGGTCGAGGAAGGCAAGATCGCGCTGTCCGACTGCGACACGGTGGAATTGAACCTGGACCGCCTGGTCCCGCCCGAGCGCTTGCGTGTCGAACGCGCCGGTTTCGAGGCGGCGGTCAGCCAGCTGGTCGATGCGGTGGGCGCCACCGTCACGCGCCTGCTGGCCGACGCCGGCGTGGAGCTTGAGCGCATCGACACCCTGTTCTTCACGGGCGGATCGTCCGGCGTGCGCCTGCTGCGCGAGCGCATCGGGGCGATTGCCCCGAATGCCCGCAAGGTCGAGGGCGACCTGTTTGGCAGCATCGGCGCCGGTCTCGCGCTCGACGCGCAACGCAAGTTTGGATAGGAAGGGACGCGCCCGATGTTCGACCAGCCCATCGTCATGCTCGACTTTGAAACCACCGGCCTGTCGCCCGCCATGGGCGACCGCATCACCGAGGTGGCGGCGCTGCGCATTGTGGGCGGGCGCATCGCCGAGCGCTATGTCAGCCTGGTCAACTGCGAGGTGCGCATCCCGTCCTTCATCACGCAGCTGACCGGCATCACCCAGGCCATGGTGGATGCCGCCCCGCCGGTGGCGCAGGTGCTGCCCGAGCTGCTCGACTTCATCGGGACGGACACGCTGTCGGCCCACAATGCCAGCTTCGACGAGAAGTTCCTGATGGCGGAGGCCGAGCGCATGGGGCGCCGCTGCGGCCATGTGGGCCTGGTATGTTCGCTGAAGCTGTCGCGCCGGGTGTTTCCCGGCATGGCCAGCTACAAGCTGGGCATGCTCTCGCGCCAGCTGGGCATCCGCTTTCGCAGCGCAGCCCACCGGGCCGAGGCCGATGCCGAGGTGGCGGCCGAGCTCCTGATCCATATCGGCCGCCACCTGGGCGAGCGCTACGGCCTGGAGCCGTTCGCGCCGCACCTGCTGGTGTCGCTCAACAAGCTGGCCGCCGCCAAGGTGCCGGCTTACCTGGGCAAGGTGGCCGAGGAACGGCGCGCGCCGCCGCAGTCGGCAGTGAGCGCTTAACCCGATTACAATAGCGCTCTCATGAGCCGCCCATTGTTCATCCGGATCCTGCTGTCGCTTCTGCTGGTATTGTCCCAGCAGATGGCGAGCCTGCACGCGCTGTCGCACTTGGGCAGTGTGATGACGGGCACGGTGCAGGCCGTGGACGACGAGGATGCCGGCGATCTGTCCCGCGCGGTGGCGCAGGACAAGAGCTGCCATCATTGCCTGGCGTTCGCCCAGCTGGTCGGTCCCCTCGGCCTGACCCCGCGCGCGTTCGCGCCACCGGACCTGGTGGCCAGCGCGTCCCCGCCCGCACCGGGACAGGCCCGCGCCTGCGGTGCCGTTTGCCCGTTCGAACCACGCGGTCCGCCGCACGCCTGACTAGTCCCCGCTGTTTTCAGTCTGCCACCGCGGCCGGCGCCTTGTGCGCCCGGGCCGCCGTTGTGCTTGTCCATGCCTTCGAATGAGAACCATCATGCATCTGTCCCGTACCCTGATTGCCAGCGCGGTTGTGGCCGCGTTCGCGCCTTCCGCGTTTGCCCAAACCGTGCCCGCCGAACCCGTCCTCCCGCAGGTCATCGTCACCGCCAGCCCACTGGGCGGCGGCGAATCCG
>JBKHWY010000349.1:0-5298 GCA_046566285.1 Gammaproteobacteria bacterium
CGAGGCGGAGTACCGCCGCTATATCGCGCGCCTGAACGCGCTGCCGCGCCACGTGGATGGCTTGATCGAACAGCTGCGCGAAGGCATGCGCACGGGCTGGACCGTGCCGCGCGCGATCATCGCGCCGGTGCCGGCCATGCTGCGCCAGCTGCGCGAAAACGCCATCGACGGCGCCCTGGGCCAGCCCTTGCGCGCGGTGCCATCCACCATCGCCCAGGAGGCGCGCGAGGCGCTGGTGGCCGACGGCTTGACCGCACTGCGCACCCAGGCCATGCCGGCCCTCCGCAGGGACTACCTGCCGGTGGCGCGCGAGAGCATCGGCGCCAGCGCCCTGCCGGGCGGCGCGCGCTACTACGAATTCCTGGCCGCGCAGTACAGCGGCAGCAGCCTGTCGCCGGCGCAGATCCATGCCCTGGGCCTGAAGGAAGTCGAGCGCATCAAGGGCGAACTGGCGAGCACGATCGCCAGGACCGGGTTCAAGGGTTCGTTCACGCAATTCGCGGCGTTCGCCAACAGCGATCCGCGCCTGTTCTACGCAAATGCCGACGCGCTGCTGGAGCGCTACCGCCGCATCGTGGCGCGCACGCGCGATGCGCTGCCGCGCCTGTTCGACGGGGCGCCACCGCCGGAGCTGCTGGTCAAGCCCGCCCCCGCGCTGGGCGCCGAAGCGCGCGGCGCGGCCTGGTATGACGCCGGCAGCGGCGAGCGCCCGGCCGCCTTTGTCGTGAATACTTCCCGCCTGGACCATCGCCCGATGTGGGAAGTGGAAACGCTGGCGCTGCACGAGGGCATGCCGGGCCACCACCTGCAGGTGGCGCGCATGCGTGCCAACGCGGCCTTGCCACCGTTTCGCCGGCACGGGTGGAACGTCGCCTACGGCGAAGGCTGGGCGCTGTACGCCGAGTCGCTGGGCCCGGAACTGGGCTTGTACCGCGATGCCTTCTCCGCCTTCGGACGCCTGAACTCCGAACTGTTCCGCGCCGCGCGGCTGGTGGTCGATACCGGCATCCACGCGCTGGGCTGGAGCCGCCAGCAGGCGCTCGACTACCTGAACGCCAACACCGCCAACAGCCTGGCCGACAACGAGGTGGAAGTGGACCGCTACATCGCCTGGCCGGCCCAGGCGCTGGGCTACAAGATGGGCGAATTGGCGATCCGCGCACTGCGCAGCAAGGCGGAAGGCGCGCTGGGCGAGCGCTTCGACCTGCGCCGTTTTCACAGCGTGGTGCTGGACGGGGGCGCGCTGCCGATTCCCCTTCTTGAGCAACAGGTCAACCAGTGGATTGCAAGCTCAATGCCGCCGCCCACGCCACCCGCAATGGTGAAATAGCAACACCTTAGCCAACCCCGACGCGCTCGGCCATTTTCGGTTAATCTCCCAGCAATCCGAACATCGCAAGCCCATTTAATCCGGGCTTTACGACCATGCAGCAAGAGAAAGGAAGTGCAGTGGCCCCTACCCCCTCGAACCAACTGAGCCGCCGGCTGGCATTGCTGGAAGACGAGGAGCAGCGCGCGCTGCTGAGCCAGGGCTTGCGCGGCATCGAGCGCGAGACGCTGCGCATCGACACGCGCGGCCACCTGGCGCGCACACCCCATCCGGAAGCGCTGGGCGCGGCCCTGACCCATCCGCAGATCACCACCGACTACGCCGAAGCGCTGCTGGAATTCATTACGCCGGCCGAGCACGACATCAGCATCACCCTCAACAAGCTCGACGCCATCCACCGCTTTGCCTACTCCAAGCTGGGCGACGAAATGCTGTGGAGCGAATCGATGCCGTGCGAGCTGCCGTCCGAAGAAGAGATCGAGATCGCTTGGTACGGCAAGTCGAACATCGGCATGCTCAAGCACATCTACCGGCGCGGCCTGGCGCTGCGTTACGGCAAGGCGATGCAGTGCATCGCGGGCATCCACTACAACTACTCGGTGTCGGAAAAACTGTGGCAGCTGTTCGCCGTGCACGAAGGCGTGCCGGAAGAACGCCGGCGCGGCATCCGCGACTTCCAGTCCGAGAGCTACATCGCCATGGTGCGCAACTTCCGCCGCTACAGCTGGCTGCTGATGTACCTGTTCGGCGCGTCGCCGGTGCTGACCGAAAGCTTCCTGCGCGGGCGGCCGCATGCGCTCGAGCGGCTGTCGAGCGACACCTTGTACCTGCCGTACGCGACCAGCCTGCGCATGAGCGATCTGGGCTACCAGAACGATGCCCAGTCGGGCCTCACGCCACACGAGAATTCGCTGGAAAGCTATGTGACGACGCTGATGGACGCCGTCAACCGTCCGTACAAACCGTATGAAGCGCTGGGCACCAAGCGCGATGGCGAATGGATCCAGCTGTCGACCAATGTGCTGCAGATCGAGAACGAGTATTACTCGACCATCCGGCCCAAGCGTGTCATCAAGACGGGCGAGCGGCCGGTGCAGGCGCTGTGCCGGCGCGGGGTGCAGTACGTGGAGATCCGCTGCCTGGACGTGGATCCGTTCGAGCCGGTCGGCATCAGCCTGGAGACCGGACGCTTCCTGGACGCCTTCCTGCTCTACTGCGCGTTGGAGGAAAGCCCGTACATCAACCAGATGGACAGCCAGATCCATGCGCGCAATTTCGCCCGCACGGTCAAGGAAGGCCGCCGTCCGGACCTGACGCTCACGCGCGACGGCGCCGAGGTGCCGCTGCGCGCCTGGGCCGAGGAGCTGATCGAACGCATCCGCCCGATTGCCGCCATCCTGGACGACCAGCACAACTACGGTGACGTGCACGCGTCCGCGCTGGCGGCGCAAAGCGCGAAGATCGCCAATCCGGCCCTCACGCCATCGGCGCGGGTACTGGACGAAGTGCGCGCACTAGGCTCGGCCGCCGCCTTCGGCCTGCGCCAGAGCGAACTGCACGCCGCCCACTTCCGCGCCGACACCTTGCTGCCGGCCGAGCAAGCCATGTTCGAGGAAATGGCGGCCGCCTCGCTGGCCGAGCAGGCCTTGCTGGAGCAAACCCAGACCGGCAACTTCGACGCCTTCGTGGCCGCCTACAACAGCAGCACGCTATGCGGCGAATAGCGTCCGCGAGCGCCGGCCCCTCATGCTGACCTTCATTAACGAACATCACGCCCAGCATCACGGCCGGTTCGAGATGTACCGCGGCCAGGCCGTGCCCTGCTTCGAAAAGCCCGACCGGGTGGAGATGGTGCTGGCCGAATTCGAACGGCGCGGCCTGGGCCAGGTGGTCACCCCGCATGGCGTGCCGCTGGTGTCGCTGGAGCGCATCCACACGCCGCGCTACCTGCACTTCCTGCGCACCGCATGGACCGAATGGGTGGGGCTGGACCCGGCCAATGCCGAGCGCGACGCGCTGCCCTCGATGTGGCCGATCCGCGGGCACCGCCACGATATCGAGCCGGACAATTTCAGCGCGCGCCTGGGCCTGTATTCATGGGACAGCGGCACGCCGCTCACGGCCGGCACCTGGATCGCCGCCAAGACCGGCGCCGATTGCGCCGTGAACGCGGCGCACGCCTTGCGCCTGGGCGAGCGCGGCACGTTTGCCCTGACGCGTCCGCCCGGCCACCATGCCGGGGCCGACTTCTTCGGCGGCTACTGCTTCCTGAACAATGCCGCGCTGGCGGCCCAGCACCTGCTCGACGACGGCGCGCGCCGGGTAGCGATCCTCGACATCGACTACCACCACGGCAACGGCACCCAAAGCATTTTCTATGGCCGCGACGATGTGCTGTTCATCTCGATCCACGCCGATCCGCGCACCGACTATCCGTTTTATCTCGGTCACGCGGACGAGACGGGCGAAGGCGCGGGCCTGGGCTACAACATGAACCTGCCGCTGGCGCAGGGCAGCACGGCGGCGCAGTGGTTCGCGGCGCTGGAAACGGCCTGCATCAAGCTGGCCAGTTTCGCGCCCGATGCGCTGGTGGTCTCGCTCGGGGTGGACGGCTTTGCGGGCGACCCGGCCTCCAGCTTCGCCCTGCACAGCGCGGACTTCCTGCGCATTGGCGAGCGGCTCGGCCACACGGGTTTGCCGACCGTGTTCGTGTTCGAAGGCGGCAATGCCGTGCCGGAGATCGGCATCAATGTCGTCAACGTGCTGGAAGGATTCGACACCGCGGCGTGAAAGCGCTGGGTGGCGATGCGGCATGACTCCCTTCGAAGACGACGGCTGCCCGGCACACTGGGCCTGTACGACAATCTTTGACCCACCTTTTAGCCAAGATGATTTCACACGGAAGTAGTTCAGACAGCACTACAACGCAGCCACCGCAATGGCAATGCCTTCCCTTCGACGCACTGCCGCTGGCCGATCTGTACGAGGTGCTGGCCACGCGCCAGCAGGTGTTCATCCTCGAGCAGCAATGCTTTTACGATGACTTCGACGGGCGTGACCAGCTAGCCCACCACCTGCTGGGCTGGCATGTGGTGGACGGCCAGCGCCGCCTGGGCGCCTACCTGCGCATCCTCGCGCCAGGCGCCAAGTACGCCGAGATGTCGCTGGGACGCGTGCTGACCGCGCAGGCTGCGCGCGGCACCGGCATGGGCCGCGAGCTGCTGCGCCGTGGCATCGCGCATGCGGAAGCGCTCTACCCCGGCCAGCGTATCCGCATCGGCGCGCAACTGTATCTGGAAGCCTTTTACAGCAGCTTCGGCTTCCAGACCGTGTCGGCCCCGTACGACGAGGATGGCATCCTGCACATCGACATGCTGCGCTAGGCCTGCGGCCGCCGGCGCGCGCGCCAGCCCAGCAAACCCAGCCCCGTTAGCATCATCGCGTAGCTCACCGGTTCCGGCGCAGTCGACGTCATGTTCAGCAGCACCGCGCCGCATTCCTCGCCCCGGCAGCCGTAGCCGACGATCTGGCCGCTGTCGTTGATGCCGGTGGCCGAGTACAGCGTCCAGCCCAGGGCCGGGTCGATCAACGTGTTCAGGTTGCTCATCACGCCATCGCGGTAGATGAAGGCCTGGCTTTCCAGGTCGCCCGCGATGTCGGCGTAGCCGACCGCCACGCCTTCCCGGTTGATGGCCAGTGCGAAGCTGCGCCGCCCGCCCAGGGTGCCGATGTCCGTCATGCTGCCGTCCTGGTAGAAAAACGCGTGCTCGCCCTGCTCGCCCCAGGCGTGGCCGACGATCTGGCCGGCGTCGTTGATGGCGTAGGCCGAGCTGTAGCTGCCGCCCAGGGTGCCGAGGTCGGTCATGCGGCCGTTAGAATACACGAAGGCGTGCGCGTGGACGGGCGCGTCGTCCACGGCCGAGGTGCCGATGATGTCGCCCCGGCTGTTGATGCCGGCCGCGTAGGTG